>JAHEMX010000012.1 GCA_024643445.1 Desulfobulbaceae bacterium
TGCCTCCCCTGATGGCTCCCCGGCAAACAGCCTTTTAAGCCAAAGCCAGAATCGCTCGAAGAGTCCTTTCTCTCTACGTTCTTCGAGAATCTCGTTCCTGCGCTTTTCCGTGGCAAGAATTTCCTCGGGGGTAAAATCCTTGCGATAGAAATTCTCAGCTATTTCGACATCGAGCATTTTCAGCAGATCGCCGTTCAACTCCACGATCCGTACCTCAATTTCTTTCCAGCCCAGGTTTTTACAAGCGGTGAGACGGCGAAAACCGGCAAGGAGTTTCATCCGTTCATCAATGAGAAGCGGATTGATTAACCCGACGGCATCGATAGATTCCTCCAGCGATTTGATATTACCGACATCTTTGCGTATCCGAATTTCTTCATCCACGAGGATATGGTCTATGGCTATCTTCATGTCTTCTCCAGAACACTTTTTTTATGAATGAAAACAATGTTTTTGAGATACCTAGGCGACATGGTTGTCAGGTTTTTTATTTTAGTACATCATCTGCTGCGGGGCAAGCCCTTTCCCTGATAAGAACATGGACAACGCCCGCCCGTCTGAGCTGAATCACTTCTTCATCAGGTAGCTTACCGCTTCTTCAAGCCCCTGCAGAGACAGTTCAAACATCGGAAATATGGCCCTGATCATCTGGATGGTGCGGGTGTGTCCCCAGCGATAGCGAGGCACCGGGTTCAGCCAGACACCGTGCCTGAAAAGTTTTGCCAGGTGCTTCAAACGCTCGATGCTCGGCAGCCCGCTGCGCTGGTAGGCATATATCGACCCATCCGGCACCATCAGTTCGTAAGGAGCCATGCTGGCATCGCCAACGATGATGAGTCTCGTATCGGGATCGACCTTGACAATCTCATTAAGGTGCCATGGTTTTTTACAACGGCTCGGGTCCTCCCAGAGCAGGTCATAAATGGTGTTGTGGAAGTAGCAGGTTTTCAGTTCCCGGAACTGGGCGTGCGCATAGGAAAAGAGTACCCGGACCACCTCAACATGCGGCTCCATCGACCAGCCGCCATTATCGATGGCGAGAATAACCTTCAGCCGGTCGACAGCGCGTCGATCATAAACAATTTCGATCTCACCGCCGTTTTTCATGGTCTGGTAAATGGTGGCGTCGATGTTGAGCTGATCCCGTGCTCCCTGGGGTATCATGTTCCTCAGTTTTTTCAGGGCTTCACTCATTGAACTGCTGGTCAGCGGGCCATCGGCGCTATAGTCACGGTAACGCCTCTCCCCTGCCACCTGGACCGCACTTTTATTCCTGGAAATACCACCGATGCGCAGGCCGCCCGGATGTATTCCTGCGTGCCCCACCGGCGAAGTGCCGCCAGTGCCGATCCACTTGGACCCGCCGTCATGCCTGCTTGTCTGTTCACGCAGCCGATCCCTGAAATAGGCAAGCAGTTCATCGAGTCTCATGTCATCCAGCCTATCCCTGTCGACGCCAAGTGCTGCTGCCGTTTGCCCCGGATTTTTCAGCCACTCGTCAAGCAGACTGTGAGCCCAGAAATCAAATTCCTCATCGGCCTCACCGGGAAGGCTCGCCCCTGCGAAAATGTGGTTGAAAACCCGGTCGTATAAATCGAAATACCGCTCACTTTTTACCAGTACCGTCCTTGCTGCGACGTAAAAATCGTCAATCGATTGCACCAGGCCTTTATGGACGGCTCGGTGAAAGGTGAGAAAGGAGGTTGGACTGACCGGCACCCCTGCTTCCCTCAACTTGTAGAAAAAAGAGATGAACATGACCGACCTGATCAGTTTCGAAACAGAGAACGCTTCTGCGGCGGTTGGGCGGCCAATCGATAGTCGCTGCTTTTCTTGAACAGCACGCCCAGGTAAGGAATTTCCCGTTCAAGCAGCTCACCGCTCGAGAAATCGGGATCCGCCCGAAGCGCACGGACCCAGTTTATCAATTCCCGCGTTGCCGGTTTTTTCTCGACTCCTTCAATCGACCTGAATTCATAAAAACACCTGATAGCATTAACGGCAAGCGTCTGGGCGATATCCGGGAAGTGAGCGGCCAGGATTCTGCGCATCATGTCTGGCTCCGGAAAAGCGATATGGTGGAAATTACAGCGTCCGAGAAAGGGGTCGGAGAGGTCTTTCTTGGCGTTGGAGGTAATGATGATCACCGGTCTTGTGACGGCCTGCACGATCTCATCGGTCTCCATGATATCAAATTGCATCTGGTCCAGCACATCAAGCATGTCATCCTGGAACTCACTGTCGGCCTTGTCGATCTCGTCAATAAGCAGTACCGATCGTTTTTCCGCGACAAAGGCCTGGCCTATTTTTCCCATTCTGATGTATTCCCGGATGCTACTCACGTCACGGACAGAGTCGCCAAAACGGCTGTCATTCAGACGGGTCAGGGTATCGTATTGGTACAATGCCTCAACAAGCTTCATACTTGACTTCACGTTCAGGACAATAAGCTTCATACCAAGGCTCTCGGCTATGGCATGGGCCAGCATGGTCTTGCCGGTCCCCGGCTCGCCCTTGAGCAGAAGCGGCATTTCAAGCGCCATCGAAATGTTGACGATTTTCGCCAGTTCCTGATCCAGAATGTATCTCGTCGATCCAGCAAATGCAGCCATGTTCGTACCTCTTTTCTTGCTTTGATTCAGCTCTTCCATCTGTTTTCCGCTTTCCCGCGCTCCCGGACAAACATCCGGGCCGTTACAAACCACAACAAAGACGTGATCTGGATGGCCAGCATGATGGCATGTGCAGCCTTGTATCCCATGACGGCATAACTCCCATCCGCCCCGACCGGCCAGATACCGATGATTGCTCCAATGGCCCATTGTGAACTGAAGGCGGCAACAAAGACGAGCAGGTTTACGGCGGTGGTCACGCGGCCGGACAAGTGCACGGGAAAGGTCTGGGACAAGGCCGCATAGGCGATGATTCCCGAGGTGCCGAAAAACCCGAATAGTGGCCAGATGATCGTGGTCCATGAGGCCGGAGCCAGAAGCACGAGGAACTGCATCCCCATAAAGGTCATCATTCCGGCAACAGAAGTAACCATGATCGGGACACCGATACGGCTGAGTCTCTCAGCTGCCGTCCCCAGGATAATAAAACCGGCTATCATGGCAACGGCGACCCAGAACAGGGTATCGGCAACCGCTGTCCGGTCCAGGTGGACCACGTCCCTGAGCCAGGGACCTGCCCAAAGTCCCTGTATGGATAAGAAGGCTGCCTGAGACATGGTGATCAATGGCGCTGCCCGCCAGAACAGCATACTGCTGAAGACTTCACGGATGCCCCTGAGCTGCCTGTGCAGCGGTTCGTTTTTTTTATCGGTTTCCCTTTCAGGAACAACGAGAAACACCGCAGCAGCGGCTATAAAAGTCAGCACGGACAGGATCAGGAACACCCCCCGCCAGTCGGTAATAGCGAGGGCTGCCTGCACCGGCGAGGTGGCCGCGAGCGCCCCAAAACCGCCGCTGGCCATCTGGAAACCGTTGACTATCGGCCATTTTTCCCGTTTAAACCAGATCGTAAAAGCCTTAAAGGAGGCCATCAGACAGGCGGAAACACCAAAGCCGATCAGTGCTCTGCCGACGATGAGGCCAAGCAGACCGTCTGCCCGGGAAAAGAGGAAGGCACCGGTGCCGGCAAAAAGCAGCAGCAGCGCCTCGGTTTTCCGGGGCCCGAAGCGATCAAGCAGCACGCCAAGCGGGAGCTGAAACGAGGCAAACGAGATAAAGTAGGTGGCCGTCAACAAGCCGAGCGCGGAAGGACTCAGACCGATATCTCCAACCAGGTCAGGGGCAATAACGGCATTGACCACCCGGTAGAGATAAGAGAGAAAATAACCTGCTGCAAACGGGAAAAATACCCGGACGATAATGAACAGGGGGCTGGGCTTCATAAAACTCCTTGTACGGCGCGGGTCAACAGGGGCAAGGTCTGCCCGACATCCCCTTTGAAAAAGTAATCAGCTATAGAACGGTTTCTGCTATCGACACCAAGGGAGGACTCCCGGTTGAACTCAAATATCAACCCGCCATGTTGCTTCACCCGCAGAGGCAGACCGGCTGCCGGATATACCTGTGCAGAGGTCCCGATGACCAGCAGAAGATCACAGTCGGACAGAAAAATTTCTATCTCGGCAAAAGCTCTGACCGGTTCATCGAAGAGGACAACATTGGGTTTGAGCGGATAATGACAGGCTCGGCAGAGCGGCACTGTCTGTACCTGATAATGCTCATCGGCAACAGTGATCAACTCACCGCACTGAAGACAGTGCAGGTGCTGGTGATCACCATGAATTTCAAAAACGGTCCGGCTTCCGGCCTGCTGGTGGAGATTATCGACATTCTGGGTGACCACCCCGGCAAGCAATCCTCTCTGTTCCAACTCGGCCAGGGCACGATGGGCGGCATTGGGCATCTTCCCCTGCAACTCCCGGCCCAGCGCCCGGTAGAGCTGCCAGGCCTTTTCCGGTTCCCGTAAAAAAACAGCGAGCGTTGCGTATTGATCCGGCTCAAAAACCGACCACAACCCGCCGGGACTTCTAAAATCAGAGATCCCGCTTCCCACTGAAACGCCGGCCCCGGTCAAGGCGGCAACCTTTCCGGCCGCCGCGTAAACCGATCGTACCTGCTGGAGAATGTCCTTACCTGCATCTAAATCAACGATATTCATGGCGTTCTCATTATCAGGATGGTTTGAGGTCAATGTTCCGGCAAAAAAGATGCACAGGCAAACTGGTTACCGGTGACCGTCTCCGAAAAATAGCGTGCATTATGCGCCAAGACCTCTCTGACTCCGGGGAAAAGAGCAGCAGAAACCGAAGAATCAAGGGCAAGAGCATTTTTCGTCATGAATATTTTTTTTACCTCCAGAGGAATGCACAGACTTGCCCGATGTTCAAAATGGATGAACTCAGCCTGGTATCCCCTGCCGCCAAAAACTGCATCGAAGGCGGCCCTGGTCTCATATCCCGGAAGGTTAATGGTGTTCAACTGCTCAGCCAGGTGCTGAAGAACCGCTTCATACCGCTCCCGATCGATGTAGTGGGTGCCGATATTGAACAGCGGAGGATTGTCGGAAATGCGGGCATAGTTATAGGAGTGCAGGTCATAGACAACACAGTGGCCGAATTTCTTTTCAAGCTTGCCCAGTAACGCGTCAAGGACCCGGTAATAACTGTGATGATGCAATCTGATAGCCTGCTGCTGCTCGGCGGAAAGCGGCTGCTTCCAGACCTGCTTGCCCCAGGCCTCTTCGTAGATGCAGCTCCGGCTAGGACGGTTCACATCATAGTAATAGCGCGAATGATGCATGCGCAGTGAAATGGCGAAGCCATCGATGATGTCGCCGGTGAACGGATCCTCCTCGAACCTCCGCTCGTCCGAGCTGACGAGCATCCTGTCAGCAACGGCTGTATCCACGACATTGCCGTCGTGCACCGCAGTGAAAAGAGCCGGTACATAGTTTTTCAGTTTGATCGTAAATGCCCCCGTATCCAAAAGGGCATCGAATAACTCGCCACGTTCGATGGCATCAACAATCGACTGTTCGGATAATATTTCCATGTTCACCTTTCTTCCTGCGAACCGCTGGAGAAAATCATCAACACGTTACCATCTGCTTTATATCGCATCAGGGAAAAAGAAAGAAGATGAAATCATCCGACACAAGCGGCGGTTGTTCGTTTTATGATTGTTTACCGGCATCACTCTATGCTAGGTATGAAGAAAAGCTACCGGACTCGTTGCCTGATACAGGAATCATCCTCCCCGCGACCGAACGGATATGCCGGTAATGGTATCTTCAGCCCCACGTTCGTGGACATCTCTGTCTTGTTTGGATAGAATATTGAAATAATCAATTATTGTAGCATTTTTGGCGTATCGTAACGACTTTATCATCTGATGACCATGTTTTCAGAGGCTGTGAACGTCAGGTTAAGGAGCTGAGGCATGCACACCATTCTGGTCTTTGGCTTTAGAAAAAACTCCGCGCAGATCAGAAAAAGTTTCTCTTCGCCATCGGCCAAAATACTTTATGTAAACACCCTTTCTGAGTTCAAAGCCACGGCCCTCTCCCGCATTTTCGATCTCTGGATCATTGACTGCAAACCGCATAAGGATGGCGCTGAGGGCTTACTGCTGGAAATGATCAGAAGCAGGCAGAAGCCATTTATCTTTCTGGTGGGAGCAAATGGCCCTGATTGGCAGACGGCAGCAGAAGAAAACCCGAAGGTCGTGCTCATTGGCGAACAGGTACCGATAGCATCCTGGGCACAGGCCTTTTATGAGATTGATACGGACAACAGCTCCGAAAACAAGTTGCGCTACATTGCCGGATACCTGGAAGCCAAACCGGGCATTGAAACGATGGTCACCAACAGCCCCCTGATGCTTCAGCTCCTGGAACTGGTAAAAGATATCGCCCCGACTGAATCAGCACTGCTCATCTATGGAGAAACGGGTACCGGCAAAGAACTGCTGGCCACCATCCTGCATAACGAGTCCCGCAGAAAGAATGGGCCATTCATGGCGGTAAACTGCGGAGCCCTGCCGGATACGCTGCTGGAATCGGAACTGTTCGGTTACGAGAAAGGCGCCTTCACCGGTGCCAACATTTCGCGAATAGGCAAACTTGAACACGCAACCGGAGGTACGCTTTTCCTCGACGAGATAGAGGCTATGTCGGAGGCCATGCAGGTTCGCCTGCTCAGGGTCCTGCAGGAGAAGTCGCTGCAGCGGCTCGGCAGTAATGTGGAAATAAAAACTGATTTCAGGCTCATGGCAGCGACAAACGCCGATCCCGGAGCGCTCCTTGCTTCCGACTTCTTCCGCAACGACCTCTATTACCGCATTGCCGTATTTCCCATCCATATCCCGCCGCTTCGCCAGCGAAAAGAAGACATTCCGCTGCTGGCAAGCCATTTCGTCAACAGGAAAAAGCGTGACGGCCGCGACTACGTCCAGGGTCTTGACAGCCACGCCATGAAAAAGCTGTTACGTGCTCCCTGGTCCGGCAACATCCGGGAACTGCAGAATATCATTGAGCGGGCGGTCATGCTCGCAGACAAGAAGATGATAAGTGCCGACCTGATCGATATAGCCGAGCTCTCCGCCCGGGATGGCCCGGATACAAAAGATTCAGCCTTCAGCCCTGGAACAACGCTGAAGGAATACAAGACAAACAAGGCCGCTGCAGCGGAGCGTCTCTACCTGGAAGAACTTCTGCACCATACCCGGGGCCGCATCAACGAGGCAGCCCGTCTTGCCGGATTGACACCGCGAGCACTTTTCAGCAAGATGAAAGCCTATGGCTTGAAGAAAGAATATTACAAACTGCCCTGCTGAACCGGTAACCTTCGCCTGTTGCAGCAGCGGTAAAATAATGCGCCCGCCTCGCAGGAACCGCTGCTCCTTCTCGCGGGTTGCCGGACAGGGCCAACCATGTTACATTCTCTGGGTTTCCTGCCGCACAGGGAGCCCAGAGCTTTTTAGCTACGTCAATATTCCGACCGTAAAACCTGAATCACGATGAATACCATCTATGAAAAGATAACCCATCTGTTCGACCCGCTGCACCACCTGTGGGAACATGAACAGATGCACCGGAAGATCTCGCTGTTCCTGGTCCTCTTTTTTCTGGTCGGACTGTTGACCATTGAATTAAAGCGTCTGGGTGTCATCGCCGGTCCTCTCGCCACCGTTATTCCTCACAGCCATTTTTCTGCCATTGAGTGGGCATTCACCGTTGTCCTGATCCTGGAAGTCATCAGCCTGATCTTTACCCTGCCGTGCTCATTTTCCCGCTCGGTCGGCAAGCAATTCGAACTCCTGGCCCTGATCCTGCTGCGCAATGCCTTCAAGGAATTATCCCATTTCCCGGAACCGATCAGTTTCGCCGGCAACGAGACGGCAGTCCTGCGCATATTGTCGGACGGGTTCGGCGCCCTGATCATTTTTGCACTGCTCGGTCTGTACTATCTGGTGCAGTGCAAAAAACATGATGATACCGTGTCATCGGTAGATCTTTTCAGTTTTGTCTCAGCTAAAAAAGGCATCGCGCTGCTGTTGCTGCTGGCCTTTAGCTATATGGGCATAAAGAGCGGATGGCTCACCGCAACTGGCCGGGAACATTCTGATTTTCTTCATGATTTCTACACACTGCTAATACTGGCTGATGTGCTTGTCGTGCTTATATCGCAATGTTTTCAACCAGGATTTTACGCGGTATTCCGCAACTCGGGCTTTGCCCTGTCAACAATGATCATCCGGATCGCCCTTGCCGCGCCTCCTTTTTATAACGTTCTGCTCGGGATCGCGGCCGCCGCCTTCGCCATCGCCCTGACCATCATCAGCCGCAAGCTCTTCACCCGACAGATGACTCAGTACCATTGAAGGGCTTAACCCAAAAATTTCATGAACATTTTTGGATCGAATATCTAACTATATGAAATCAGATATTTTAAATGCAAAATTTAGAAAATAGCACAGGGTACGTTTTGTACCCCGTGCACCATCCCATCAATGACAGAAAATGTCCACCGGAGGCGAGCCGATGACAAACGCATTGCTGTTGCTGCAGGCAGACGAACAGACCAGTAGGCCTACCACACTCCCGCCAGAGGCTCGTAGCAGAATGAGCAGACACCTGCCTGGATATGGTTGGCGGTGACAAGAAAACCATTTCGCTCGATCACGGTCCTGCTGCAGGCCGGACAGATAGTATCCTCACCTCCCCGTCCACGGATATTTCCGGTAAAGACATGATTGAGCCCTGCCTCAAGCCCGATCCGCCTGGCCGACTGGAGCCGCTCAGCCGGGGTACGGGGCCGATCGTTCATCAGGTAGTTTGGACTGAAGGCGGAGACGTGCCAGCAGATATCAGGATCGATTTCTGCAATGAACTTTGCAATTGAGCGGAGTTCTTCGTCACTATCGTTGAGATCGGGAATAATCAGCGTGGTTACTTCCACCCAGATATTGTGCTCCTTGAAAAACCTGACGTTATCGAGCACCGGTTGCATGCTGCCGCCGCAGATATCCCGGTAGAACGGTTCCGAAAAGGCCTTGACATCAATATTGATGGCGTCCAGGAACGGCACGATCATTTCTGCGGCTTCCCTGCTCATGTAACCGTTTGAAACAAAAATATTTTTCAATCCCCGCTCCCTGGATGCCCGGCAGCAGTCGTAGGCAAACTCGAAAAATATGGTCGGCTCCGAGTAGGTATAACTGATGGATTGGCAGCCGCCCTGCACTGCCGCCGCGGCTATCTCTTCGGGCAGCCGCTGCTGAGACGGCAGGTATTGCACAGCACTGCCTGCCTGGGAAAGCGTATGATTCTGACAGTGCAAACATTTAAAATTACAGCCGACCGTGGCAATCGAGTAGGTTAATGTCCCGGGCTGAAAATGAAAGAGCGGCTTTTTCTCGACGGGATCGATATGTTCGGCCGAGATACGGCCGTAAACGAGACTGTACAGGATGCCCGAACGATTCTCCCGAACACCGCAGAGCCCGCGCCTGCCGCTCTTTATCAGACACCGGTGCCAGCAGAGCCCGCAGGCAACCGCGTCTTTTCTTACCGTATAAAGGAGAGCCTCTTTCATGGCGATAGAGCGTTTTTCCGCCCCGGTGCCTGCCGTTTAATTCCTGGCATGACGACGCCATTCGTTTCCCTGACGCAGGTAATGCGGCAAGAAGCGGGCCTTGTAATCCATGGCCGAGACACCGGGAATATAATAACCTAGATAGAGATAGCTGATTTTTTTCTGCAGACAGAAATCAATCATGGTCAGGATGTTAAAAGTACCGAGACCGCGATGGGCTTCATCGGGATCGAAGTAGAAATAGACCGCATTCATCCAGTTTTCACCGATATCGATGATACCATTGCCGATCATCCTGCCGTCTTTGCGATAATGCAGTTCCAGAGACGTGACGATATGGTTCAGGAAGAAACCCGAATAATAGCCGAGCGCCGTATTGTTTTTCTGCGGATAACGCTCGGCAAGAAAGAGTTCGCAGAGCTGCAGATTCTCTTCCGTCATCTGGACTGAATTGAAATGCACGGAAATGTCACTGTTCTGCCGTGCGACCCTGCGCTGGGTCCTGTTGGGTCTGAATTCAGCCGGCACGAGACGGATCGGAATGCAGGCCGCACAGGCGGCGCAGCGCATGGTATAGAGACTGTTCCCGTTTCGCCGGTAGCCGGCTGCCAGGAAGAGTTCCATAACATGATTGGTGAGCGGCCCGAAAAGCGCCTGGTAAAATGTTGCCAGGTAGGGCTGCTGGTATGGACAATCCATCGACATACTGATGAAATAGCGATCCAGCTGTCGCTCTATCAGACTAAATTCCTGATCGCATCGGCGATCATACAAAGACATTTTTCAGCCTCACCAGTCCTGTTTTAAACCAGCCCCTGATCGAGCATGGCGTTGACCACCTTGACGAATCCGGCAATATTTGCACCGGCCATGTAATTACCGGGTACACCGTAGCTTTCTGCCGCATGACTGCAGGTGTGATGAATAGATTTCATGATCTGCTTGAGTCGTCCATCAACCTCTTCACGGGGCCAGGAAAGACGCATTGAGTTCTGTGCCATCTCCAGGCCGGAGACAGCAACACCGCCGGCATTTGCGGCTTTCCCCGGCGCATAGAGGATACGCCTGTCAATGAACTGGTCTATCGCCTCAGGAGTACATGGCATGTTTGCCCCTTCACTGATCAGGTACACCCCGTTCTTCAACAGATGAGTACCATCCTTGCCATTTACCTCGTTTTGTGTGGCACAGGGCATGGCGCAATCAGCGGGATGATCCCAGAGAGGATTGTAACCAAGATTCGGATCCACCGGTATATAGTGTGCGCCCGCATAGGTATCGGCATATTCAGCTATCCGTCCACGGCGGATATTCTTCAGCGTCATGACATAGCGGAGTTTATCCGCATCAATGCCCTGTTCATCGTAAATATAACCTGTAGAGTCGGAAAGTGTAACTACTTTGCCGCCGAGTTCGATAATCTTCTGGGTGGTAAACTGGGCAACATTTCCGGAACCCGATACCAGGCAGATCTTATCGGCAAAGGTTTCGCCCCTCGTTGCGAGCATCTCGGCCGCAAAATAGACAACGCCATAACCGGTAGCCTCCGGCCTGATGAGGCTGCCGCCCCAGTTCAGACTTTTTCCGGTCAGGACACCGGTGAATTCGTTGCTTAATTTCTTATACATGCCGAACAGATAGCCAATCTCGCGGGCACCGACGCCGATATCTCCGGCGGGCACATCAGTGTTGGCCCCGATGTGCCGATACAACTCCGCCATGAATGACTGGCAGAACCGCATCACCTCGTTATCCGACTTTCCCTTCGGGTCAAAATCGGACCCTCCCTTACCACCGCCCATCGCCAGGGTGGTCAGGGAGTTTTTAAATACCTGCTCGAAGGCCAGGAATTTCATGATGCCAAGATTTACCGACGGGTGAAAACGCAACCCCCCCTTATAGGGACCGATAGCACTGTTCATCTCGACCCTGAAGCCTCGATTGACCTGCACCTGGCCGCTGTCAGCCATCCACGGTACCCGGAACATGACTACCCGCTCAGGCTCGGTGATCCGCTCGAGAACCGCCTGCTGCCGGTATTCAGGATTCCTGTCAAGAACCGGTTTGACCGATTCCACCACTTCCTTGACCGCCTGGTGAAACTCGTACTGTTCCGGGTCCCTGTTTTGCATCATCTCAACCATCTGCTCCATGCCTATCTCCTTGTTTCTGACGGTTCAGGATTGTCATCCTCACGCGTGCAGGTACTGTTCATCAAATCATCACGATACATCACGATTCCGGTAGAGTCCTTACCTTCGCATTTAATGGTAAGGCTCTGCTCAAGCCTGATATGGCGAATCCATCTGCCGTCATGGGCCGGTGTCAACCCAAGCAGCCAGTTCCAGTCGATATGGTCTTTACCGCTGTTTCCAGAGCCTTGATTCTTTTCATCAATGGTCATGTAGGGAATGCCAAGTGAAGTAATATTCTGGAAGAAATGCGAGCCCTGGGATGGATCTGCCCGCAACTGTTCGTTTCGAACCTCGATAATCGCCTGGACATTGGAGATGTCGCCCCACTGTACCGGAATTCCCAGCCAATGGTCATTGGTCCCCCAACGCCCCGGTCCGATGAGTAGAAAGCGTCTGCGATCAGCAGTCATTTTACGGTTCAATTCCCCGATTTCACGTCCAATATCCCGCGTATAGGCGGTATCGAAAGTGTCCGGCTTAACAAAGAGAATGTCAAACAATCCGGTTATCCGGCCATGGCCGAGCGTCTGCGTCGAGTAACAGAAGGACTGGGCTATTTCATGCGCACAGATACCAACGTCCGCCTGTTCCGCCCCGGTTACCATCGGCCTGATCTGTAACAGATAAAAGGTTGACTCGCCGAGACTTTTCCCGACCTGTACAGCAAATTCAATTTCCACTTCACTGCCCATTCCCGCCCGCCCTAACTCCAGTAGCTCAAGCAGTACGGAGCCCAGTGGATAGGCTCGATATTTTAGGATCTGGGCAAAGGTCATAACCTTGATGCCGCTCATATCGACATCCCTGATGCGGTGCTCCTCGGGAATATAGGTGGAGGCAAGCATTCGGACCGGATAGTCGGCGGCTACGTCCTGCACCTCATAACGGGTCAGGTTGGCGCCATAACGATTGAGGCAATCCGGCTTCCGCATATCAAGGGCATAGAGCTGACGCTGAGCGTTAGCCAGGATATCCTCGACGGTCGAGAACTGGATGAGTTTCTGCGGGTGGGCGGGAGAAAAACGCAGATTGCGCTCTCCCTCTACAACCGTTTTACCGATACCAAGCGCAATATGTGCAATTCCTTCGTCAGGATGCATGCCCTGGACAGGATAATAATTGTGTGACTGGGCAACGCCCGAAACCGCGGGATACCATTTACCGTCATGGTCGGCACCGACAAGCTCCTGGATAATGACCGCCATCGAGTCTTCTCTGCCGCCGGAACCGACTCCGCGCGAAAAGGCCTGCGGACTTTCAAACCAGGTGGATGCATAAATCATTTTAATGGCGCATTCAAGCTGGGTGAAGCGCTCATTGAAATCCGGGTGATTATTGGTCAGGAAGTAGGTCGAATAGAGTCCTGCGTAGGGGCGGAACTGCCCATCTTCAAGCAGGCTGGAAGAACGCACCGAAAGGGGAAAATCACACTTTCGGAGAAACACTTCCAGTTCCTCGCGCAACCAGGATGGAAGCCGGCCGTCAATAAAGAGGTCGGCAATCTGCTCATCGCTGATTGCCGCAGGAGGATTCAGATGATTCTGCTTGATGAAATCGTCAAACCCGGCAGCCGATATGACGGCGGTCTTCGGGATGTTGACCGGATAATTCGACAGGGCAGATTCGGAACTGCCGGGCCTCTGCAGGCAGGCCCACATAAAGGCAAGGCCCCGGGCTTTACCGCCGATCGGACCCTCGCCAATTTTGACGAACTCGGTGAAACTCGGGTCATAGTGCTCCCGGTCAAAGACGGTGATAACACCCCGCTGCCTCATTTTGCGCAGCGACCGGACTTTCTTCACGATGGTAGTGCGCGTTTTACCGGGGCTGTTGATATCCCCGATAAAGTCCCGGTGCAGTTCGCGGGCCAGGACGACTTCAGAGCGGGCCATCATCCAGTTGGAAAAGTGATTTCGCAGGGCATGATACTGCAGGGATGCCTCCGGGACCGTTTCCACTGCCTTTTCAAAATCGACAATGTTCGAGGCGCTGGTAATCGGCGAACCGTCAGGCATCCTGAAGACAAAATCACCGAAGCCAAGATAGGTCAGGAAGAAATGGTGCAGCTCCCGGTGAATATCCGGCGATTGTTTGGCAATAAAGACGGCCGGGATGGCCTCGGCGCGTCTGCGATTCTCTTCCTCGGAGGAAAGCATCAGCAGCGGCAGATCGGCCACGTCATTCCTGATTCTGGACAGCAGATGCTCTCCTGCATGCGGGTCAACACGGCCGGCACGAGGGAATCGGGCGTCGGAGATAACGGCATAAACAGAGGGCTTGTAGGCTTCATACAATTGCAGCGCTTCCTCAAAGGTATGTGCCAGCAGAATCTTCGGCCTGGCCCGCATCCTCAGCAGCCGATGACGCTCATTAATGCTCTCATCCAATACCGCCTGTGTCTGTTTGACAATTTCACTGTAGATAGCCGGTAGAAAAAGAGAGAGGTACTCCGGTGAATCCTCCACGTAGATAATAACGCGGACCATGGCGCGTGCCGTGTCATTGTCGACATTGGCGTGATCCTCTACATTCTTGATAATCGCCATCAGAAGATCGTTCTCGCAGCACCAGAGGAAGACGTTATCTATCACACCCGGATCATAATGGCTTGACAGCGGGAAGATAGAGCGGAGATTATGCACCATAAGGATGACCGGAAGAAGCGGCCTGACTGCCTTGATCTGTCTCGCCAGATCAAAAGCGTTCATACCGCCGAGATACGGCATGGTGATGACAAGATCGTACTTTTTCTCAGCCAGAGCCTGCAGGGCTTCCTCACCGGTTGAGACCCGGTTGACCTTCGGAGCCTTGCTCAGGTTGAGCCCGTGATACTCATGGATAAGCCTGGTGGTGATGGAGCCGTCTTCCTCCATGATAAACGCATCATAGGCACTTGACACCAGCAGTATCTCCTGAACCTTGAAAGGCATCAGTTCATGAAACACCTTGAAATGTGGGTCAAAGTCAGGAAGTATGTTATCCGTCTGTATCGTCATATGCGCCCATTTTACCTGAAAAACGATGTTCCCCAGATATCACGAAACAATACGTGCCGGCTGCTGAATGCAGGAGCAGCAAATCGTTTATATTCTAACAGTAGTACCGATAAGCTGAAAAAAAAGCCACTATTGCGGGGTATCTGTTTTTTACCGCTCCCCGCCGAAGAGCAGATAAAAAAAGGGATCCCAGGCGGCTATAGCCAGAAAGAGTACCAGGCAGATGAGGCTCAATCGCCCGGCCTGCCGATGCGTCCTCCGGGCGAGGCGCTCCAGTCCCTGCCGGTTGCGAACCGCCCAGGCAACAGCTGACGAAAGACCCGCAATCACCGCCCCGTGTAAAAAAAGATAAAGCGGGAAACCGATCCAGCCATAGGGAAACTGTAGCAGATCAAAAGGGCAGCGGTGATGCGGCAGAGCATATACGTAGGGACTGACAACAACGGTGATGACAACCAGCGAGACGATATAGAAAAGACACCAGAAAAGTGCGTTTATCCCCATGACAGCAGTCCTGAACGGCTCGCTGGTGCGGGTGGCCATGAGTGCAGAACAGATAAGCACAAAAACGATCAGAGAATATTGTGCCAGCAATTGATCTAACGGCCTAAAGCCCAGCAGATTGTAGCCATCTATGACCTGCTCACTGAATACCACTCCGCAGCAAGAAGTGATTATCTCAGGTTCCAGGCTCAGCAGGTAGAGACAGAGGAACACCGTATCCGCAATAAACAGGGGTAGAAAAGCAATGAGCAGGAGATACTTGAGCTTTACCAGCGGGTAATACATGGAACTGACATCAAGCCGGTGCAGTACCATCCACATGCTGCAGAAAAAAATTTCCAGCAGCTTGCATATCAATGCAGGTATGCCGTAGGCATTGGCGATCAGGGCACCGGTTGCACACATGGCACCCTTCAGGATGGTGGCGTAGTGATTGGCGGCAAAGATCAGCATCAGGCTGCCGAAGACAGCAATGATCAGGCCAAATTGCACGAGCACTGCAGAAAGCCAGATCTCCTCTTCAAGCTTGATCTGCAATGCTGAATCAGAACTGCTGTCCCAGTGGCGAAAGATCCTCAATCCGGTGCGCGCTCCGGCACAGCCGATAAAGAGGGTAACCGCCGAGCCGGTTACCAGGGCGATTGACCAGGAATCAAGGATCATGGCTGCCCGTTTCAGTATGACCTGCCAGGCTGCCGTCCCGCATGGAAAGACAGCGGTCAATGAGGGCATGACCGAACACCAGGGGGTCATGCGAGGTTATCACAATCGTTTTTCCGCCCTGCCGAAGTTCGCCCATGATCTCCATGAAGGCAAGACTGAGGCTGGTGTCAAGATGGGCTGTCGGTTCATCGGCCAGGATTACCGGCGGATCGTTGATCAGCGCCCTGGCGATGGCGGTCCGCTGCAATTCTCCGCCCGAGATCTCGGCGGCGGGAAACCTTTTCCTGTGCTGGATGTCAAGCCGCTCCAGAAGCCTGTCCGCCCGCCTCTCGCGCTCGCCTGGCGATATCCCCAGCGGCACGAGCGGCAGGGTGACATTTGCCATGACACTCAGCTCAGGTATGAGCTGGAAACGCTGAAAGATGAAACCGATCTTTTCCCTGCGATACACGGTAAGAAACCGATCGGGGAGCCGGGACAGCTTGATGCCGTCCAGCAATGCCAGCCCGCTCGTTGGCACAAAAAGACAGCCGATGATGGAGAGCAGCGTGGATTTGCCGGAACCGCTTGGCCCCCTGATACAGACAATCTCGGTTTCCCGCACCTGCAGATCGATATCTTTGAGTGCATGAACCTCGTTTACCTCACCCCTGTTATACCATTTATCGACGGACTCCAGGACGATCATCATATCAGACCACCGAATCGGGCCGGACCATGGCACTGCGCCAGGCCGGTATGACCGTTGCTGCCAGGTATGGCAGAACAGACAGGGAGAGGATGATCAGCACGTCTTCAGCCCTGAAGACAGGGACCAGATGCAGCGGTGGCTTCAATACCGACCAGCCGAGCAGAACCGGACTGAAAAGAGCTCCGCCAAAGAAAAGCAGATGTGTCCAGGCAAGACTATATCCGAGCAGGAAGGCTGAACCGGATACCGCAGCCGATTCCCAGAACCGCAGGGTCATCACATCACCCGTCTGCCAGCCGAGCGCTTTCAAAATACCGACCTCTCTTCGCTGTTCAGGACTCAACCCCGTCGCCTTGTCCCAGGCAAGGATAATAAAGGCCGCCACTGAGCCAAACAGGCAGACAAGCCCGAAGCCGCTGCGCCATCCGAAAGCCACACGATAAGTCTTGCCTATCTGCTCCCGGGTGACTACCCGGCTGCCATGCAGCTTTTCAGAGATCTTTACCGCTATCGTTCTGATCTCTTCCGGATTTGCCACCGACACGAGTAAATCGGTTATTTCATCGTCGTTCATGCTGAAAAGGTTTCGTGCCGCATCCAGGTCCATCACTATCAGGTCATCAGTCACCAGCGCCGTATTCCCGGAAAATTCGCCGATAACCTGAAAGGACATCAGGCTCAGGTCTGGACGAAAAAACGAGAAATTCCGACGGTCCCCCAGCTTCATGTTCCGCTTGATTCCCTGCCCGATAACCACCGGTATCACGCGGGGCGACGAGGTTGTTTTATCCTCGTAGATGATGCCAAGACCGGGAAGCTCCCCCTCCCGGCCAAACCGGGAATCACCGATGACCGTATAATTAGCCCCATTCGCCTGGTCAAAATAATAACCCCACACCCGCGGCAGAACCTGGCTGATACCAAAAATATCCGCCAGCACGCTAACATCATCCCGGCGAAGAGTAGTCTGCCTGCCGCCGGATAGTCGCTGCACGGTGATATCGGGAACACTCTGAAGTATCCGCCCGGCCGACTGCTCCAGGCTGCTGACAACCAGGCTGAACGAGGTCACCATGAAGATGACAAAACTGAAGACGA
>JAHEMX010000358.1 GCA_024643445.1 Desulfobulbaceae bacterium
CCCCTGTTCCACTTTTTCAAAAAGGTCTATATCTGCAAGTAAGCCATGCTTGATAACCTCCGCCATACCGGAGATCAGTTCCTCGGCAGGAAGCGTCATGAGCGTGGCTACATCAGCCAAGACGAGGGATGGCTGTTTGAAACTGCCTATCAGGTTTTTCCCCTGGGGCAGATCAATGCTGTTTTTACCGCCGATGCTGGTATCTGCCATCGCCAGCAGACTGGTGGGACACTGCACCAGATTAACGCCGCGCATAAAGGTGGCGGCAACAAATCCGGCAATATCGCCAACGACACTCCCCCCGAGCGCAACTATTGTTCCAGCCCTGTCAAACCCAACTTCCAGGAGTTGATCGTAAATGGCCTGTACCGTCGTCAGCGTTTTTTGCTGGCGGCCCTGCGGAATGGTTATCACATGATCAACGGAACCACAGCTTTGTGCATAAAGCTTCCCTACTGTCGTGTCAGTGATCACTATCAACATCCCGTCGGTTCCAGCCAGTTGACGGGTAAACGGCAAGATGCCGTTGCCGACAATAAATTCATAGGGATGCGTCGGCGTATCAATGGCAAAGCGTTCCTGACTCTTTTGCATGAAGTTGAGCAAATTACTTGTTATATCAGATGGATGCGTGTCATCGGTCGCCAATCTCAGAAAACGCTGGTACCCCTTTTTCCTCTTCTGTAACAGCTCTATTATCTGCTCGCTCGGATTGGGTACGTCAAGCAACGGCCGGCGATGGTCCTTGTCGCTCTCCAAGCGTGACAATATTTCCTGTGGCGTGGCCACCAGGCAAAAAACCCTTCCGTTGGCACTCAAGGCTTCTACGTTCGAGGGGTCCAGCATCATTCGCCCTCCTGTTGATATAACCAGACTCTCCCTTTCCCCCAATTCTTTGGCTATATCCGCCTCCATCTTCCGAAAGGCGGGCTCACCCAGCGTCTCAAAAATCTGAGGGATAGTAAGACCCTGCCGCTCTTCAATCAGACGATCAGTGTCAACGAACTCACGCTTCAGCTTCTTGGCCAGCAATTTGCCAACCGTTGTTTTTCCGGTGCCCATGAAGCCGGTAAAGATTATGTTTTTTTTGTCGTCGTTTTGCATAATGGTGTTTCTCATGAGAGAGAAGAGAAAATAGTAATTTTGTAAATTACCACCTTTGTTAATTCGAAGCAATTGTGAGGGATGTAACTGGAGGCAGGGTTTCAAATAAGAGTGACCTTCCTGCAATCATTTTTAAAAAAAAATTCACTTCCGGATGATTGAATCGTGTCAGGAACTTTCAACAATCTTGTGATACTCAATAAAATCATTTAGGATAATCAGGATCAGTAGCACGTTGGCCTCACCGATTTAAAAACCTAGGGATATCCTGAATAATCAGGTTATTCGTCAGCAATCAAGGCATGTGCGAAATTTCACCGATGGGCGCCCTGAGAGAAATAGCCATTGGGCGCATCGTTGCTATTACGATGATAAAAGGTATCGCATAACGCAGATATCTGGCGAATAGAAATTTATTCAAGGTGGCCTTATTACCAGACGGGGAACGAGAGAACAATGAGACAACAGAGTACAATGCAAGTATCCGTGCGAGGTACGGTTATTGGAGGTCCCAAGCCCCTCATATGTCTGCCGCTGGTAGGGGAGAAAAGAGAAAAGGTTCTCCAGGAATCCAAAGAATTGACGGCCCTTCAGCCTGATCTGCTGGAGTGGCGAATCGATGCCTACAACAATGTGGAGCTGGTTGAGGACTGTTTGGCTGTATTAAAACTATTGCGTAAAACAATTGGTGAGGTCCCTCTCATATTCACCTGTCGGATAGATCTGGAGGGAGGCTTCAAAAAAATTTCCCGGGAAAAACGTTTGGCTCTGCTTACTGCGGTAATTGATTCAGGTGATGCCGATATTATCGATATAGAGCTTTGTAATGATGCCTCCTTTATTAAAACCGTCAGGGAGCAGGCGAAACGACGCGGGGTAAAAGTGATTCTCTCCTACCACAACTTCACCGAAACGCCCGACGAATCAAGCATCTGTTCTAAACTGGCGGAAGCTCAGACAGCGGGGGCGGATATCTGTAAAGTGGCAGTCATGCCAAAAAATTACGCAGATGTGCTGACCCTCCTGAGTGCTACTAACAAGGCAAGAAACGATATTGTGAAAACCCCTATGGTGACGATGTCCATGGGACTCGAAGGTGCGGTCAGCAGGTTGGCCGGCGGCCTGTTTGGTTCCGATATCACCTTCGCCATCGGCATGCAGTCTTCAGCACCCGGTCAGATACCGATACAGGAGCTGAAAGCTGGTATGGCATTACTCTACTAGAGAGATAGCAGGTAAAACACCGTCCTGATCGTGCATACCGGCAGCACTTTTCCGGGTACACCCGGCCTTGTTATTTCCTTCGGCAAATAACCGGTATTAAATATTTTTCCACCTTAACAGTGAGTGGGGCCTCTTCGACCTTTCATCAATACCCGGCTCACTGCCGGTAACGAGCTCTGTCGTACATTCATTTCACCAGTAACTCATAGCTCCGGCAAACATCTCTTTCAGTTCTTCTTTGCTGACCGGCCGTGCGGCATTATCGACAACACGCCGCTGCTTCCACCCCTTTTCGGTCAGAGCATCGAGATCATCCATCGTGTAGCCCACCCCTGACAGACCGTTAGGCACACCGATAGCCCGCATGATTTCGATCACACCGCGGGCAAGGTCATCGCCGGGACGTTGACCGATTTCGGCAACACCCAGGGCCCGGGCGGCTTGTGCATGCCGATCGGGACACGTCGGCCCCATGAAGCGAAAGACCGAAGGTGCGTTGATGATCACCGAAAAGCCGTGAGGAACCAAGGCGTGGTCACGGGGCCAGCCTTCGGCATAGTAGTCCTTTACCAGCCCTGAAACGGCATAGGACATGCCGTGCGGCAGGTTACAGCCGGCGGTGCCGAAACCGATCCCGGCCAATAAACCGGCAAAAGATAATTTTTCGCGCACAGCGAAATCTTCTGGATCACGGACAGCCTTTACCAGATTCTCACCGATCAGCCGTATCGCCTCGAGGCAGTTAAGATCGCTGAAAGGGTTGGCGCCCTGAATCACCGGCCGCACGGCGGGATCTTCCGGTGCCGGGCGATGGGTAAAAGGCCGGGCGGTAAATGATTCCACCGCGTGACTGAACACATCCATGCCATTGGCGGCGACGACCTGGGCCGGCAGTGTTCGCAGGGCGTCAGGGTCGATTATGCCCAGGCTCGGTTTAATGGCCCGATTCGAAATTCCGGCTTTGGTTCCTGAATCGAGAAAATTGAATATTGCGACATTGGTGCATTCACTGGCCGTTCCAAACGTCGTCGGGCAGGCGATATGCGGTTTGAGCGGCCCCGGTGCCGGCAAGGCCTTACCCAGGGGTTGATTCACATAATCGAGAAAATGGCTTGGCGGATAACTGGCATAGAGGCTGACCGCCTTGCAGGTATCCATCACGGAACCGCCGCCGACACTGACGAACCCGTCGAAATCATCTGCTTCGGCGAAGCGTATCGCGGCCTTGAGGGACCGCTCGGTGGGCTCGATTTCCACGCCATCGAAAACGGAAACCCCGATACCGCGGTCACGCAGGGATTGCAATACTATTTCCAGCCAGTGAAGTTTGCCGACCCGGGCATCCGTGTACAGCGCAACCCGGTGCATGCCAAGACTTTTTGCGTGCGCACCAACCTCCGCCAGGGCCCCTGCTCCAAAGATTTCCTTGTTCCCCTCGAGAACAACGGCATGCTCACCTCGAGGCCTTGGCTCAAAATAGTTTGAATCGGTCATCCTGTCAGCCTCCCATTATCGAGGTGTACCGGTCATTCGCGCCGGCCCGTGTTTACGAGTTACGACCGTCTGTCGGTAAAGCAGATGAGCGGCAAGCGCTGTCTCCAGGTTGCTAAGGGCAAGCCCCTCAGCTGATCGCAACCGAGACCCCCGAGCCCGCCGCCTCCTTGATCGCCATGACTGTTTTAAGGGTCTTCACCGCCTCCTGACCGGAGCAGCGCGGGGCCGCGCCGGTGCGGATAACGGTGCAGAAATGTTCGAGCTGTCGCTCAAGCGGGATTGTCCGTTCAATTTCTATCCGTTTGCAGGAAATCGGACCACCCCATCCCTGTTCCCCTACTCCGCTGTAATGCCAGATCTTCATCTCCGGAAACGTCAGCGTCCCCTTGGTGCCAAAGACCCAGTAACAGTCCTGACCGTTTGCATGGATCAACGGATTTTCGCCGCTTCCGGATTCAAAGTTGTATGGTGAGGGAACGGCATCGGAGATGATCATTGTACCGAGAATTCCATTGCTGAAACGAAGCGATATAACCGCAGTATCCTCGACCGGGTAACGGCGGACGGCATGACTTTCCTCGGCATAGACACGTTCGAGGTCTCCGAACAGATATCTCAGGTTGTCTATATCGTGAATGAGGTTGATCAGTAGCGGGCCACCGCCCGATTCACGACGCCAGGCTACGTCAAAATAGCTGGTCGGCTTCAACGTCGCCCACATGACATTGACGGCAGAGACCACACCGATCTCACCGCTGTCTATAATCTTCTTGGCAGCTTCTATGTAGGCGTTAAAACGGCGATGGTGGCCGACAAGCAG
>JAHEMX010000013.1 GCA_024643445.1 Desulfobulbaceae bacterium
ACGGATTACCGAAAACTTGGGGGTGGCATCGGGCCGCGCCTGGCTTTGCGGTGTTACCACGAGTACGCCGATAATCAGCAGCGCGGTGAAAAATGAGGTTAAAATCCTGGGCATGGCCTGCTCCTTCGAGGTAAAGTTTTGTTTGTAGGATAGTCTGGAATATACTCTTTCACCGGCCAACAATCTAATGAATTTTAACTCTGTCAGGGGCGCGTGGGAGCCCCTAGAAGACCGGCTTGTGGTCAAAGAAATGGTGCGTCTGAAGTTTGCGGTAGGTCTTCGTCTCGGCCCGTGCGATGAAAGAACTGGTGACAGCGCCGTTTGCCGTGAATCTAACTCCTTCAAGAAACTCACCGTCGGTCACACCGGTTGCGGCAATGGCGACTTCTTTCGAGCGGATCAGATCGGAGGCATGAAAGACCTTTTCGAAGTCGGTGATGTTATGTTCAGCGGCCAGTGCGCGATCACGGTCATCTTCGTAACAGATTTTCCCTTCAAAATAGCCGCCGAGGCAACTGATGGCCGCCGCCACCAAGGCTCCCTCGGGGGCATAGCCATAACCGATATAAATATCTGATTTTTCTCCGGTGATAGCGGAAAGGCAGCCTGATAGTTCGCCTTCTTCGATCAGCTTTATGCGGGCGCCGCACTCGCGGACTTCCTGGATAAGCTGCTCGTGCCTGGCATGATTGAGGATGCAGACGGTAACGTTTTCAGTATATTTCTTCAGGGCCCGCGCCGTTCTTTTGACATTGACAACAGCCGACTCGTTAATATCGATTACATTGCCGACGTGCGGACCGACAACGATTTTGAACATGTTCAGGTTTGGTACGGACAGGATAACATTTTCCGATGCGATCACCGCGTAAGATGTGGCGTTATTGCCACCGCTGGCAGCTGAATGATGGGCCTCGAGTCCGATGGCCATCAGATCCATGGTCGGACCGCCCTGGCCGAGACGAACGGGAATGGGGAACAGGTCGGGCCGGTTGCGGAAGCGGTCGTTGACAACCACCCCGTCGATTTTGAGGCGGTTCAGCGTCTTGCTGATCGCCGAACGGGCATGGTTGAGTATCTCCCTGTGGTCACCGAGCCCCTGCAGACGAGCCGCCGTCAGTGCCGAGATCTCGGTGGCCCTGACTATTTCCATGCCGTAGTTGGTATCCATTTTAGCGGTACTCTTCTTGAAACTGTTTGTTCTGAGCGTTTCTCCTGGCAAGATCCCTGATCTGTCCCATCAACGATTCCCGCTCCTTTGCCCTCTGCTTGCCTTCGGCGGTATCTTTTACCTTCATCGGGATCAGGTACTCGTCGATCAGTTCGACGTCGAGCGGGGCAGACTCGAACTTTCTTTCCGCCTCTTTTATTTCATCAGGCGTAGGCAGGATAATGCCGTAGAGCTGGTAGGGCGTGTGTACGAGCGAATGTCCACGGTTATAATAAGCGGCGGCAAAACCGCCGTCAACGTTGATGGCGATGCCGTCCTCGCTGGCCATATGCTTTCCCTTCAGATAGTCGATCGGCGTGTGTCCGAAAACGACGCGTTTGACGCCGAATTCATCAAGCAACTTCTGCTTGAAAACCGGGTTTACCAGATTCTGGTTCCAGTAAAGCGTCTTTTCCTTGTGTAACTCCTTGTCGGTCAGGAAATAGCGTTCAAAGGTCTTCATGGCATGTTTGCCGAAAAAGGGGGAACTCGGTCCGCACCAGAGATAGAAAAACAGGGCCTGGTCGGCCGGGTCTTGAGCGCTCTTTTCCAGGTAGTTTTTCCCGACGCGCCGGATAGTTGCCTGGATGTAGTCCAGAAGATCACGTCCGCTGCGACCGAGAAATGGTTCGAAATCTCCTTCGATGGTGGAAGGGACGAGCGCATGAATGTTTAAAATATCATTGTACACCGAGTATGATTTCCCGACTTCAAACAGGTAGCCGAGGAGCCGTTTGAGTTTCCTGTTCGTTTTGAACTGCTCGACCAGGTCGTCCATGACGACTTCTTCTTCAGGGGTGAGCCGGCGTGGCGCATTTCTGTCCAGGGTGGGGAAAAAAGTATCGTTTAAGCCGGCATGGTCATTATTATCCAGCATGCCGGCAAGTCGCTCGAGCCAGAGGCGCGATCCCATTTCATATTCGGGGAAATCATAAATGGTCTGTTCTTCCAGCTTGAATTGTATAATAGCCAGGGCCTTTTCCATGGCCCGGCCCTTTGGTGTCTTCGCCTTGAAATTCCCGGTGACCTTCTCCGGCGGGTAGGTCGCTACCGCAAAAGCGGCCAGTTCCGCAATGTCGAAATCAAGACGCTTGAGGAATTCGAAGTGGTCATAGCGGCAGGTAACCCGCATAGCTTCAGCGATCAGCGAACGGTTGCCTGAAGCTGCGCCCATCCAGAGGATATCGTGATTACCGAGGACGTAATCGACGATTCGCCGGTACGGGGCCGAGGAGAGAAAGCGGATGATTTTGTCGGGCTGCGGTCCGCGGTCGAAGACATCGCCGAGCACCTGGATACGATCGAGCAGCACATTGCGAATGGCATGACAGAGATGATGGATGAGCCGCGTTGAGATGATCTCTTCTTCGAATATCGGATCAGGCACCGGAAGATCGGCGAGCAGCCGGGAAATGGTATCCTGAAACTCAGGCATCGAGACATCTTCGATATGATAACGGGCATTGGTCAGTTTGTATTTAAGAACCTGTATCAAACAGAGGATGACGTCCTGCATATCCATCCGGTTTTCCGGATCGATGATGAACTGCTGTTTTCTGATGATACGCACGAGGTACTGGATCTTGTCCGTGCTGAAGGTGTTAGGCAGCGCCTCCCGGCAGGTCTGGTACAAAACGCCGAAACGGCCCCGGAGAATCGATTTGAAACGATCGCCTTCGCCGTGCAGGTCGCTGATCCACAGGGTGGTCGGAATGTTTGAATTCAGCTCCGTTTCTAGTTTCAGGAGGCGCTGGGCAAGCTCATCTATACTGCGGGCCCTGATATGGTCGGCGCTTTCAAGCTTTTTATTCCGGGCACTCTTTTTAATAACCATAGTGTTTTTTTACGTCTGATACAGCTTGAGAAAACGGGCGGAAGGCGAGAATCCGCTCTCCTCGGCCTATCTGCGAGCATCAAGGCTACCGGGCGTGCAAGCGTTCCGGTACTTGATGGTCTTGTCAACCGGACAGCTAACATACAGATTCAACATGACTATCCTAGCATCTGTCCCTCCGGCAGGCAATCAACTTCTGGTGGTCGTTTGGGATTATTTTCGGCCAGGACAGGAAAATGGCTTCGCTTACCCTAAACAATACCTGCGCTATTGCCCTATCACCATTTGTCATTATTGTCATACGAGAGCGGTTCTGCTCGGAATACCGTACATGTCAGATAAAGCCGCTAAAATCCAGGTGAGGAGGTTCGCCCATGGCGCAGAAAAAGATTCTTATGCTTGTTGGTGATTTTGTTGAAGATTACGAGGCAATGGTACCGTACCAGATGCTGCTGATGGTCGGTCATGCCGTTGATACTGTCTGTCCTGACAAAAAGGCCGGAGATACGGTAAAAACCGCTATTCACGATTTCGAGGGGCATCAGACCTATTCTGAGAAAGTAGGGCATAATTTCATGATCACCGCAGATTTTGCCGCCGTCTCAGCCGCAGATTATGACGCCTTGGTTATTCCCGGCGGCCGGGCCCCGGAATACCTGCGGTTGAACCAAAAGGTCCTCGAGCTGGTGCGTGCATTTAACAAGGATAAAAAACCCATTGCGGCAGTCTGTCACGGACCGCAGATTCTCGTTACGGCCGGTGTCCTGGATGGCAGGGAATGTGCCGCTTACCCGGCCTGCAGCCCGGATGTGGCGGTAGCCGGCGGTACCTGGATTGCCAACAATGATACCTTCTCCAATGCCCATGTCGACGGCAATCTTGTTACCGCACCAGCCTGGCCCGCTCATCCTGAGTGGATACGGAAGTTTCTTCAGGTGCTGGGTACAAAGATAACCCTGTAGCTGCACGATACAGTACCACACCATTGCAGCTTCCTGACGGTAAGGGCCGTTCATCCCGGATGAATGGCCCATTTGCATTTTACACGGATCGACGGCGCGTCTGCAGGATTGCAGAATTGCATCCCAGTAAGTATCATGGGCGTACTTGCCAGCTGAAGGCGACTCTGCAGGATAGTGAAGACACCTCTGATACCAACGACAGGAATGACCGGGGAATCATCATGATGGATACAGATAAGGCCAGGAAACATTTTTCCTCGGATCGTTATGCCGCTCTTACCGGAATCGAGATAGTCGAAGCCGGGAAGGGGTATTGCACCACGCGCCTGGTAATCGATGACAGACACCTGAACGCCGCCAATGTTGTACAGGGCGGCGCCATCTTCACCCTTGCCGATCTGGCCTTTGCCGTTGCCTCGAACAGTCACGGCCAGCTGGCGCTGGCAATAAATGTGAGCATCTCGTTTCTCTGTGCCAAATCCTCCGGTATCCTGTATGCCAGGGCAACTGAAGCAGCAAAGCCGAACAGGCTCGGGGTTTATGATGTAATCGTCACCGATGAACAGGAGATTATAATCGCCCGGTTCCACGGTATGGTTTACCGGAAAAAAGAGAAATTACCTGGGTATCATCAATAATTCCGATATCGGCTATGGAAGATACCAGGGTCAATGAACAGCTGGCGTGGTACCGGGCCAACCTGACGGAAGACTATTTTGCCGGGGCCGGCGGGGGAGTGGTTCGCTATGGCTTCCAGAGCAGGGAAACTGGCCGCGGCACCATTGTCATACTGCCGGGAAGAACGGAATTCCTGGAGAAGTACCTTGAATTTTGCCAGGACCTGCAGGATTGCGATTATTCAATCTGCCTCGTTGATCATTTCGGACAGGGCGGCTCCGGGCGGCCGCTGAAGGATGCACAAAAAGGGCATATTGCTGATTTCGGCCTGTACGTCGAGGACATCAAGCGATTGCTTGCACGGCCTGGAATCAGGCAAAAATCAGTCCCGGTCGTGCTCATTGCCCACTCCATGGGTGCAACCATAGCAACCCTTCTTGCTGCGGCCTGTCCTCACCTGGTTGATGACATGATCCTGGTGTCGCCGATGCTGCAGATCAATACCGGACTTTTTCTGCCGCCCCTGCTGGTGGAGACAATCTGTACCATTGCCTGTGTCCTCGGGAAAAGTGAGAACTATGTTTTCGGCGGCGGACCGTTTAATCCGGACCTGCCCTTTGCCAATAACGATTTAACCGCTGATCCCGCCAGGTTCAAACGGAACCTGCAGTTCGTTCAGCAGAACAACAGCCTCGCTCTCGGCAGTCCGACCTTTGGCTGGTTGCGTCAGGCCTACCGGGCCATGCGTACCGCCCGCAACCGGGTCGGGGACATCGCCTGCCCGGTTCTGATTTTTCAGGGAACAGAGGATCCGGTGGTCGGTCTGCAGGAAATGGATACCTTCTGTGCAGCGGCCAGGAGCGCTGAGATCATACGTTACCGGGATGGTCGTCATGAACTGCTGATGGAAGCTGACTTCATACGCAACCCCCTCGTTGAGGCCATCAGAAACCGGTTGAAACAGGCGGACTGAGAGGCCGTAAGCAACCCCGAAGCCGAAGCGGGATGATCATCGATTTGCTATCGTCAGGATGAGGGTGGCGGCATCGGATTGTGCACACGTACAAAAGGTACCCCGTGCCATGTTGCTATCAGTTGTTTAAATGCATTTATTTCAATAGTTGGACAGCCGTTTTGACAATGTTCATGGGATTTCCTGGTTAGCCTTTAAAGCCAGTACTCATCAACCCTGACCGGGTAAACAGCAACGCAGATCAATGGGAAAAAAAGAGTTCTTGTCATCAAGCTCGGTGCTCTCGGGGATGTGGTCCAGGCGGAGGGTGTCTACCGCGATATTCGCGCTTTTCATCCCGAAGCAACCATCATTGCCATGACAACGCCGCCGTATCGCCGGTTTTTTGAGCGCTGCCCGTTGGTTGACGATGTTTTGATTCATCGTCGTAAGCCTCGGCATTGCATGACCGCAAAGGCTGGCCGTTTTATGATGAGCCGGCCGGCTGTTTAAGGCAAAGCGGGGTTAGGTCTTTGACGGCACCGGGTCCGGCAGGTAATCGACAATCCATTTCTTAGCGGGCAGCGTTCATGCCCACCTCTCGCCATCTCTTTTCGGGGGCACGGTCCCACTCATGGCAGGCATCGGGTAATTCGACCAGTTCTTCGCCTGTTCAAAGAACGCTGTGTCGGCCGGATGCAAAGGCGCAACTGAGCACGGAGTCCTGTTGTATTGAGAGAGGCAGGATTCTCTCATTTTGCAGCCCGTGCGGGCAAAGATTGAATGGTCATTGATTTATGCTGCCAGAAAGCTCTCCTTGTACATGTCTCTTTTTATGGGAAGCTTACGCATGTCCACCACGTACTTTAAATTACAAGGATACGGTCTCAGGACGCACAATTTGTCTTACCTGTTGCCATAATACCGGCTATTGAATACAACAAAAGACTTTTGGTTAGAGGTTGGATTCGCGAAAAAAAATACTCTTCTGCGTTAGGCTTGATCGATGAAATACCGTGCCGAAATTGATGGTTTAAGGGCGATAGCTGTTCTTCCCGTTCTTTTCTTTCATGCCGGGTTTCCTGCTTTTAGAGGCGGTTTTGTGGGTGTCGACGTTTTCTTTGTCATAAGTGGATACCTTATAACATCCATTATCCACGTCGATATCAAAAGCGATTCATTTTCGATTGCCACGTTTTATGAGCGGCGGATTCGCAGAATTTTACCGGCATTGTTTTTGGTTAGTCTGATCTGTATTCCGCTTGCATTGTTATTGATGCTGCCAGACGAATTCGAATCTTTTTCCAAGAGTCTCATTGCCGTAAGTAGCTTCTCGTCAAATATTCTCTTTTGGCAACAAAGTGGCTATTTTGAGCCAGCTAATGAGTTAAAGCCGCTGCTCCACACCTGGTCTATTGCAGTAGAAGAACAATTTTACCTCTTTTTCCCACTCTTTCTCCTGCTTTTTCGAAAATTAAATACGAAAAGACTGATAAAACTCCTTCTAACTACCACAGTTCTTAGCCTGGGATTGGCTGAGTATACCGCCATGCACTACTCTTCGGCTAACTACTATCTGCTGCCTTCTCGCGCCTGGGAACTGAGCATAGGCGCAATCCTGGCGATTAGCTTGCCTTTAAGAAAAGATATAAACCAGCCCTTTTCTGCCTGGGCATCGCTACTCGGACTAGGACTGATTATTTACTCAGTTTTTTCTATGAATGAAAATGTACCTTTCCCGAGCATGGTGACATTATTACCGGTAATGGGTACAGCATTAATTATCGCTTACAGTAATCCAACAAATGTAACGGGAAAAATTCTTTGCTTAAAACCGATATGGGGTCTGGGGATAATCAGCTACAGCACGTACCTTTGGCATCAACCTTTATTTGCTTTTGCCCGCCTTAGAGAAGGGGACGTAACTCCAGGAGACTATTTTATCCTCATTGTCATTTCTTTAACATTTGCATATTTTACCTGGCGATTCGTTGAGGCACCCTTTAGGAATAGAAAAAATTTATCCAGGAAAAAAATATTTTCTGGTGCTGCCATCCTGTCAGGGGCAATGATAATCTTCGGGAGTATGGGATATTTCCATAGTGAAGATTTCATAATAATGAATGATGAGCAAATCCACCTTTTAAGTTATTTGCATTATGACAGGGCAGAACCTTACCGGGAAGGATCATGTTTCTTACGGGAAGAACAGACTTTTTCAGAATTTAAAGAATTGTGTTTTAAACCAGGAAGCACCATGATTTGGGGCGACTCTAATGCAGCGGCACTATCATACGGGCTTTACAAGAGCCTGGGCGAACTCAGTCAAATAACCTCATCGGCCTGTCCTCCTTTAAAAGGTTTCATAACCTCCTCTCGGCCACACTGCTCCGATATCAATACGTTCGCTCTTGAAAAAATAGAAGCGCTTAAACCAGATTTAGTATTTTTGCACGCTAACTGGATTGCCTACAAACTTAAGGATGATTTAGAAGAATTGACATCAAATACTATTTTATCTGTTATACAAGCGTCGCCCCAATCGAAGATTGTCATACTTGGAGGCGTACCACAATGGCAGCCAAGTCTCCCTGTAAAATTAATAAAAAGCGGCATCAAGCTAGAGGATATGTCTTTGCTAAGATCGGAAGTGTATTCGGAAATCCATGAGCAGGATATGATATTAAAGGCTGTTGCACAAGCTAATCATCTGGAATTTATCTCTATTTTAGATCTGTTTTGTAAAAAAGGTGAATGTTTATCATCGGTCAGAGATCAAAATGATTACGAGCCATTTGCCTGGGACTCTTGTCATTTGACAAGATCTTCATCCATCCAGGTTTCAGGCAAGATATTGCAAAAACTGCAGCGTACCGCTTATCCAGGAACAACGTTACACTAGCATATTGTTCCCACAAGTCGTTTTAGGGTAGGGGACTGCTTTTGAAGATCCTTTTTAGTCTCAGGGTTTTTCCATAATAAACTGATGAGCCTCTTGCAAAATCGTCCTTTCGCCCGATCTCGGCGTTATACTCAAAATTTTATCCTAGGAATATTAGGTATATGCACCCCAATGGCACTTCTTTCAGCACGCCTACGGCGAAATTTTTCGCATGCCTTGATTTTGAGCGAAAATCCTCATTTTGCATTAGGCTCTGATGTCAGCTTTTCCACTGCCTTTAGATCAGCGCCTTTTGTGACAAGGCCGGATATTTACCTATAGTATGGCGACGACGTTTGTCGTTTATGGCATAGTGGATGAAAAATGTTTTAGTTCGTTTTCCACCCTAATGCCGAGCTGACCGGATACGCTGCGGTGTGGATTGTTTTGGTCAACCTAGTCGATCTGGCCAATCTCGCATTTTAAGCTCTTCACAAAGGAATCTGCAAACTGTACTCTCATAAAATTGCCTCCTAGTGGTAAAATAGGTGTGGTTTTGGTCCCGGGGGTGGTGATTCGGCCTGATACTAAGAGATATTATACAAAACACCAGAACTTCTTTAAACAAATGAATTTAAAAGAAAAAACGAGAATCAGGACGTGTCGGGTGGGACCAGAAAGTACAAGATTTTTTTTTCAGTATGGAATATTATATCTGTCCTTAAAAGTTTATGCCGTGTTTGAAAGCGAGACAAAGTTCACCCGGTTATAAGACAGGAAAAAAATATGTCACAAAACCTTTATATCACCGCAACCGAGGAACGTAGCGGTAAGTCACTGATTGTGCTGGGAATCATGCAGATGCTCAAGAAGGAATTGCATCGGGTCGCGATTTTCAGGCCGATCATCAGCGACTCCCCGCAGGAAAAGGACGATCATGATATTTCGTTGGTGCGCAACTACTTCAAACTGGACCAGCCTTACGAGGGGAGCTACGGGTGCACGCTTCGCGAAGCATATGAGCAGATTAATTCAGGCAAGGAAGATGCCCTGCATGACCTGATATTGAAAAAATACAAAAGCCTGGAAGAGGAGTATGATTTCGTGCTGATCGAGGGCACCGATTTCCGCGGACAGGACACGACCTTCGAATCCGACATCAATGCGGACATCGCCGCCAACCTCGGCGCCTCTGTCGTGCTGATATCGTCGGGGAGGAAGAAGAGCATCGATGAAATGATCAGGCAGGTCCAGGTCTCGGTTGACGCGCATAAGGAAAAAGGACTCACCCTTGTTGCCTGCATCATCAACCGTGCGCCGGAGGGGGTGAGCGCCAAGGAGCTCAGTGATGTCAGATCGAGATACCATCCGGACGAACATCTGCCGTTTTATACCATTCCCGAGAACCAGGCCCTCGCAAACCCGACAATAAATGACGTCAGTCGCTGGCTGAACGCCAGTGTCATGTATGGCGCAACCGGTATGAACGCCCTTGTCGGCGAGTATCTCATTGCCGCCATGCGGGTCGAGAATTTTCTCGAGTATCTGACGCCGGGCTCCCTGGTAATTACGCCGGGTGATCGCTCGGATATAATACTCGCCTGTCTTTCCGCCCGTTCCTCGACCTCCTACCCGGGTGTCTCCGGCATCATCCTGACAGGCGGAATGGTTCCTTCGGACAGTATCCGGAAACTGATAGAAGGCTGGTCCGGCGCCCCGGTGCCTATTCTCTGTGTCAAGGGGCACACCTACCTGGTAATCAAGCAGCTCTATGAGCTCTATTCCCATATAGAGCCCGGTGATTCCCAACGCATAGCCACGGCACTCGGCGAGTTTTCAAAACACGTCAATGTCCATGAACTGAGTGAACGGGTTATCGCTGTCAAACCCGCCCAGATCAGCCCGAAGATGTTTGAATATACCCTGATGGAACGGGCCGCCCAGAAGCGGCAGCGCATCGTTCTGCCGGAAGGCACCTGTGAGCGTATTCTGCGGGCGGCCGATATCCTGCTGCGCCGGGGAGTTGCCGATCTGACCATACTCGGCAGGGAGGAGCGGGTCAGGGCGCTCGCCGCCGCCAATGGACTGGATCTGACCTGGGTCGAGGTAATTGATCCGCAGAAAAGTCCCCTGATGGAACCGTTTGTCAAGGAATACCTGGAATTACGCAAACACAAGGGTGTAATCGAAGACATCGCCCGTGACCGGATGTCCGACCCGACCTACTTCGGTACCATGATGGTACACAAGGGGTATGCCGACGGCATGGTTTCCGGCGCCCTCAACACCACGGCCCATACGGTCCTGCCTGCCTTCGAGTTTATCAAGGCAAAACCGGGATTCTCCGTTGTCTCCTCGGTGTTTCTGATGTGCCTGCGCGACCGGATCATGGTCTACGGCGATTGTGCCGTCAATACCAATCCCGATGCCCAGCAGCTGGCCGAGATAGCCTTGAGTTCTGCGGAAACCGCCCGCACCTTCGGCATCGAACCGCGGGTAGCGATGCTCAGTTATTCCACCGGACGATCAGGAAAAGGAGAGGATGTCGACAAGGTTGCCCGGGCTACGGAAATAGCCCAGCAGCTCATCACCGAGCGGCATCTTGACGTGCTGCTGGAAGGTCCCCTGCAATACGATGCGGCGATAGACCCGGAGGTGGCAAACACCAAGATGCCCGGGTCTAAGGTTGCGGGGCGGGCCACGGTGTTTATTTTCCCGGATCTCAATACCGGCAACAACACGTACAAGGCCGTTCAGCGGGCAGCTAACGCGGTGGCTATCGGGCCCATCCTGCAGGGTTTGAACAAGCCGGTCAACGACCTGTCGCGCGGGTGTACGGTCGACGATATCGTCAATACGGTGGCCATTACCGCCATACAGGCCCAGGCCGAGAAAAAATAGGGCATGAAAATACTCGTCATCAATTCGGGCAGCTCCTCCATAAAATTCCAGCTGCTGGACATGGAAGGCGAAACGGTTCTCGCCTCCGGGCTTGTCGAGCGGATCGGGGAACCCACCGGCCTACTCAAATGTGTGCTTTGGCCGGGCAGCGTCGATGAGGTCGTGGTCAAACAGCAGGAGTCGATTGCAGATCATCGTTCTGGTATGCTGGAGGTCGTCAGGCTGCTCACCGATGGGGCAAACGGTGCCGTCCGATCCAGGGAGGAGATCCGGGCGATCGGGCATCGGGTCGTGCATGGCGGCGAGGATTTTCATGAGCCGATCGTTATTGACGACAAGGTTGTCTCGGCGATCGAAAACAATATCGCCCTGGCGCCGCTCCATAATCCGGCCAATCTCGACGGCATACAGGTCTTGCGGGAGCTGTTTCCGGGGGTGACCCAGGTAGCGGTGTTCGACACCGCCTTTCACCAGAGTATCCCCGACCGGGCTTTTATCTACGCGCTCCCCTATGAGATGTACGAGAAGTACCGGATCCGCCGCTATGGTTTCCATGGAACCTCTCATCAGTATGTCGCCCGCGAATGTGCGGTATTGCTGGGAAAGCCGCTGCAGGAATGTAACCTGATCACCATTCATCTCGGCAACGGCTGCTCGATGACGGCCATTGAAAATGGACGAAGTATCGATACGACCCTTGGCATGACGCCGCTGGAGGGGCTGGTGATGGGCACACGAAGCGGAGATATCGACCCGGCGATCCATGCTTTTCTGCACCGGAACTGCGGGATGGACATCGAGGCGATCGATCATGTCCTCAACAAAGAGTCCGGTTTAAAAGGGATCTGCTCAATGAATGATATGCGCGATATTCATGCAGAGATAGCGGCCGGCAACGACCGCGCACGTCTGGCGCTGGATGTCCAGACCTATCGCAACCGCAAATATATCGGGGCATACATGGCGGTACTCGGCCGGGTCGATGCCCTGGTCTTCACCGCTGGAATCGGAGAGAATGACCCCGTCGTCAGGGCCCGTTCAGTTGCGGGTCTTGCTTGCCTCGGTATAGAACTTGACCAGGAAAAAAACAAAAAGAGAGGGGGGCCGGCGACGTTGATAAGCAGTTCAAACAGTCGTGTACAGGTCTGGATTATTCCCACCAATGAAGAACTGGCCATCGCCCGTGAGACGGCCAGTGTCCTCAATAAACCATTGCAATAGAGGCCCTTAAGAGATGACAAAATCTGTTGAAATTCTCGAGTCCAAGCAGTCAGATCTTGACCGGTTCGTGGAGAAGGCTCGTGCTGCAGCAGCCGTGGTAACCGATGTTGGAACCTTTCAGGAGGCAGTAAGCTATACGCTGAACCTGTGCGGCAGCCGTGGGGCCTGCCGGCTGAAGGTGTCCGGCTGCGAGGAACCGCTATCGCCGAATGCGGAAGATCTGTGCGAAACCAAGCAGGGGAAGATTATTGCCGCGCCGCACCTGTCCTCCGACCAGTTCGAGCTGCTGGAGAGTCAGTGCGTCGAGAATGGTTTTGGCTGCATCAGCTCGGGCATGCGCTCGCAGCTTGCCGGCGTGGATATCGGTTTTACCTATGGTGATATCGGTATAGCCGAGACCGGAACACTGGTGCTCAATTGCCCGGGCGAGGAACTGCGTCTGGCCACCATGGTCTGTGAGTATCATGTCTGCCTGCTGGCAAAATCGAAGATTGTAAAAGATGCTTTTGCTGCGGAAGAACAGATGCGGCAATTCATGAACAAGGGTCCCAACTATACGGCCTTTATCACCGGCCCAAGCCGGACTGCCGATATCGAACGGGTCTTGACCATCGGCGTGCATGGACCACTGGAATTACATATCCTGTTAGTGGAGGAATGATAATGCAGGAAGCTAAAAGTCTGAAAAACTACCGGAAAGAGTGCCGGGACTCCCTTGGCAATGATTACCTGCGCAAAGCCCTCGATGCCTTCGCCGTCGCCTATAGGAAGAGCAGGGCCAACGCCTTCGCCGAATTCGATGTGGAGGAGCTGATCGGTGATGTCGTTGCCATGAAGGACGATGCCCTGCAGCAGCTCGATGCGCTGTACGACCAGTTCAAGGAGAAAGCGGAGGGTGCCGGGGTAACGGTACATTATGCCAAAGATGCCGCCGAAGCCAATGCGATCATCAGCCGCATTGCCAAAGAGACGGACTGTAAAAAGGTGATCAAGTCAAAATCGATGACCGCCGAGGAGACACTGCTCAATCATGTCCTTGAGGATGACGGCCTGGAGGTGACTGAATCGGATCTGGGCGAATGGATTATCCAGTTGCGGCATGAAGGACCTTCCCACATGGTCATGCCTGCCATTCACCTGTCCCGCTACCAGGTACAGGACCTGTTTTCCGATGTCACCGGAACCAGGCAGACGGATGATATCGAAAAGCTGGTAAAGGTTGCCCGGCGCGAACTCCGGCAGAAATTCGCTGAAGCGGACATGGGCATTTCCGGCGCGAATTTCGCGGTGGCGGAGACCGGTACCATCGGCATCGTCACCAACGAAGGCAACGCCCGGCTGGTGACGACTCTTCCACGAGTACATGTGGCACTGATGGGCATTGACAAATTGGTTCCGACCATCGGCGATGCGCTCAGGATTCTCAAGGTCCTGACCAGAAACGCCACCGCCCAGGCCATCACTTCCTATGTCACCTGGGTCACCGGGGCCAACGAATGTGAGACCAGTCCCGGCCGTAAAAAGGACATCCATTTCGTCTTTCTCGATAACGGGCGCCGGGAGATGGCCGCTGATCCTCTTTTTTCCCAGGTCTTCCGCTGTGTGCGCTGCGGCGCATGTGCCAATGTGTGCCCGGTGTATCGACTCGTCGGCGGGCATACGATGGGGCACATCTATATCGGCGCGATCGGGCTTATCCTGAGCTACTTTTACCATGGACCCGACAGCGCCCGGAATCTTGTGCAGAACTGTATCAACTGCGAGGCCTGCAAGGACATTTGTGCAGGCGGCATTGATCTGCCGCGTTTGATCAAGGCCGTACACGCAAGGATTCAGGACGAGGAGGGACATCCGATTCCGAGCCTGCTGCTCGGCATGATCATGAAGAACAGGAAACTCTTTCATACCCTGTTGCGCACGGCTAAATGGGCTCAGAAACCGGTTGCCGGAGACGACGGGTTCATGCGGCATCTGCCGATGATTTTCTTCAAGGACCATGATTTCAAGGCACTGCCGACCGTGGCGGAGAAACCGTTTCGTGATCTCTGGCCGAAGTTGAAACCGGCCATTAAAAATCCCCGCTACCGTGTCGGGCTTTTTTCCGGCTGCGTGCAGGATTTTGTCTACCCGGAACAGATGGTTGCCGCGGTGGAGCTCTTTGCCGATCATGATGTCGAGATGAGTTTTCCGATGAAACAGTCATGCTGCGGGCTGCCGCTGCAGATGATGGCCGAGATGAAGACCTCCCGGGATGTTGCCCTGCAGAATCTTCGGGCTTTCGAGAAGGAAAATGTGGATTATATCGTCACCCTGTGCGCCTCCTGCGCGTCGCATCTGAAACACAATTATCCGGAGCTGCTCAAGGATGATCTGAAGCTCAAGGACAAGGTGGCGGCCTTTACTTCAAAGGTGATCGACATGTCCAGCTTTGTGCACGACGTTCTGCAGGTCAGAGCTGAGGATTTTCAGGGTGATGGCAAGAAAGTCACCTTTCATGCGCCATGCCATCTCTGCCGCGGACTCGGTGTGCACGACGCGCCCCGCAACCTCATGAAAACGGCCGGCATGGACTACCAGGAAGCGGCCGAGGCGGAGGTCTGCTGCGGTTTTGGCGGAACTTATTCCGCCAAGTTCCCGGAATTGTCCAGGCAACTGCTGGAAAAGAAACTCGACAATGTCGAAGCCACCGGTGCCGATATCCTGTTTACCGATTGTCCCGGCTGCGTGATGCAGCTCAGGGGGGGGATGAAAAAACGGGGATCAACGATAGAGGTGAAACATACCGTCGAAGGGTTGGCCGAAAGGCGTAAAAAGAAATAGTGTAGCCTGTTAGAAGGCTGCCGGGGAAACCCGAGCAGCCTTCTAACAGGGCTTGGAGATCGCATCCTTTTTGAAAGTGCCCGAAAGGGACATAGCAGAAGAGAACATGGAATCGGCCCGGGAAGTAAACATTACAGAACAATCAGATATTATTGTTAAATTTATGTCAAGGGGCTTGCCCCGAGGCCAGGACACCGGTCAATTTTTACGGCTTTTCCCCGGATCGGTTCCGCGCTGGGGACGGTGTCGCTTCGTCCTTGATTTCGACTGCCATGAATATGACTGGCTGGTCGTATACCATGATATTCCCAAAGACGGCAAACGGCTGGTTGAGCTGCCGCTGTTCTGTCCACGGGAGCGGACCATCCTGATCACCCCGGAGCCGTCGTCCATTACCGTCTACGGCACCGACTACCTGAAACAATACGGTACGGTCATCACCTTCCAGGAACCGTGGGTCATCTCGCATCCCCATGCTGTTTTTCAATATCCCGGTCTTGTCTGGTATTACGGCTACTCCGTCAATCATGGCAGCTATACGACCTACGATGAACTTGTTGCCGAGCAGCCTGAAAAAAGCCGGCTGATCTCGACCGTCTGTTCGAGCAGGACAGGCCGGGTCACCCTGCACTCGAAAAGGGTATCTTTTACCGACCGCCTGCGCAGTGATATCGAGGATCTCGATGTCTTCGGGCACGGGGTCCGGCCGATGGACGACAAGGCGGAATCTCTACGGCCTTACCGCTATCATATCGCCATTGAGAATCATGTCGCCCCCCACCACCTGACGGAAAAACTGCCGGATGCCTTTCTCGGCTATACCCTGCCTTTCTACCACGGTGCTCCCAACGCGGCGGATTACTTCCCCAGGGACAGCTTTATTCCTATTGATATCAATGACTATCAGAGAACCCTTGACATTATTCGAAGCCATCTGGCCAACAACGAATATGAGGACCGCCTGCCTCTGATACGAGAGGCTCGCCGACGGGTGCTCGATGAGATGAATATCTTCTCGATTATCGATCGTCAGATAAGCCGCAAAGGAGTTACGGATGGAGCTGTCATCGAGGGTGCCGTGCTGAGAAACCGGCCGACGATGCGCATTAAAAATCCTGTTGCAGGTCTGCGCAGCCTGTTTGAAAAAGGACAGGTAAAACTGCGCCATCGGCTGGCAACTGCTTTCAGGGATTGATATGACGATGACCATACGCACCTTTCAACCGGCCGACAGCGAACCGGTGATACGCCTCTGGCAGCGCTGCAACCTGACGGTTCCCTGGAATGACCCCATGCTGGATATCAGGAGAAAACTCGCTGTTCAACCCGAGTTGTTTCTCGTGGGTGAGCAGGATAGGCACCTTGTCGCCTCTGCCATGGGCGGCTATGACGGTCATCGAGGCTGGATCTATTATCTGGCCGTCGATCCGGACTTTCGTCAGCGCGGTTATGGCCGGCTCATTACCGGCACGCTTGAACGTCTGCTCAGTGCGGCGGGCTGTCCGAAAATTAACCTGATGGTGCGGGCAACAAACCGTGCTGTTGTCGATTTCTACGGCGGCCTCGGTTATACTGTCGACGAGGTTGTCAGCCTCGGCAAGAGGCTGGTTAAGGATTGACCTCGGGTTCCTGGCCAAGAACAAAGCAGGATGATCTTGCGGACTTTTTACCCCCTCGGTAATCATGCTGAAATCAATCGTCTGGATCGTGGTTGTTACCCTGTCGGGATTTGCCGCCCTGTGCGGCCTTCTCTACGCACGGCAGCGCTCGCTGATCTATTACCCGACACCTCCGGTCAACAGCAATGAAGCACGGGCCATTCACCTGTTCAATGAAGGAGAGAACCTCAAGGTCTGGTACGTGGAGAGACAGACGAACCGGGCCCTGATTTATTTCGGCGGCAACGCAGAAGATGTCTCCCTCAACCTGTCTCAGTTCAAACGGCTCTTTCCCCGCCATGCCCTTTTCCTGCTCAATTACCGGGGGTACGGCGGCAGCAGCGGCGAGCCGACCCAGGACGGTTTCTTCACCGACGCCGCGGCGCTCTATGATCACGTGAAAAAGAGCTATCAGCGAATTGATGTCGTGGGGCGGAGCCTGGGCACCGGTGTGGCGGTCTATCTTGCCTCGGAAAAACCGGTCGAGCGGCTGGTGCTGGTCACTCCGTACGACAGCATGGTTCATCTCGCCTCAATCTACTACCCGTTCA
>JAHEMX010000359.1 GCA_024643445.1 Desulfobulbaceae bacterium
CCCCTATTTCTGGATCGAAGGTGAAGATTCTACCGTCGAGAATTTTCCGCTGAAAAATACTGATGTCAAGGTCGTTATCTCCGGTGTTATCGCAAATGTTACGGTCAGACAAAAGTATTCGAACATGGGGGGGGAGCCGATTAGTGGCCGCTATATCTTTCCCGGGTCAACCAGGGCAGCTGTCCACGGCATGACGATGACCATTGGAGAACGGGTCATAACTGCGAAAATAAAAGAAAAGGAGGAAGCCAGGAAAACCTTTGAAAAGGCCAGGAAAGAGGGGAAGAACGCTTCTCTTCTTGCACAGCAGAGACCCAATGTTTTCAGTATGGACGTCGCGAATATAATGCCCGGCGATACCATCGAAATAGAGCTTCGCTATACAGAACTGCTCGTTCCTGAAAGCGGCACCTATGAATTTGTTTACCCCACCGTGGTCGGGCCGCGCTACGACACCGTTTCCGGGGAGGAGAAATCCAGTGCCGAGCAGTGGCTGAAAAATCCCTATTTACGGGAGGGGAGCGAATCCCGCACCGGTTTTACCATTACCGTATCCCTTTCAGCGGGAATGCCTCTTCAGGCGGTGAGTTGTGTGACGCATGATACCAGGGTTACCTTTGCCGATGATTCCCGGGCCGACATCGTGCTTGCCGAACCGACCGTTTTCGGTGGAGACCGGGATTATATCCTGCGCTACCGGTTAGTCGGCCGACAGATTTCGTCGGGGCTTATTCTGCAGGAAGGAGAGAACGAGAATTTCTTCCTTTTCATGGCTCAGCCGCCTGAGCGCGTTAAAAAGGAAATGATTCCGGGCAGGGAGTATATCTTTGTTGTAGACGTCTCCGGCTCGATGCATGGTTTTCCGCTCGATACGGCCAAGACTCTGCTCCAGGACCTGATAGGCAGCCTGCGGCCGACCGATACCTTTAACGTTCTCTTCTTTGCCGGCGGCTCAAAGGTCATGGCAGACGCTTCGGTTCCCGCTTCTGCTGAACAGATACGTCGTGCCGTCAGGATGATTGAAAACAGCGAGGGTGGCGGCGGCACTGAGCTGTTAAAAGCCATGAACCGGGCAATGGCATTGCCGAAGCAGGAGGGTGTGTCACGGACGATGGTGGTGGTGACTGATGGTTATATCAATGCTGAGGATGATGTCTTTGCGTCTGTCCAGGACAACCTTCGACACACCAATGTATTTGCCTTTGGCATTGGCAGCAGCGTCAACCGCTTTCTAATCGAGGGTATTGCAAAATCCGGTCAGGGAGAGCCGTTTGTTGTCACTACCCCTGAGCAGGCAGGCCCTGCGGCACAGAAGTTTCGGGACTATATAGCAAATCCTGTGCTGACTGATATTGTCATAAATTATAAGGGATTGGATGTTTATGATGTTGAACCGCCGGTGCAGCCCGATCTCTTTGCAGAGCGGCCTGTAATTGTCTTCGGTAAATGGCGGGGGGAAGCAGGCGGGGTTGTTGAGCTGTCCGGCACCGGTGGGGAAGGGGCCTTCAGCGATACCATAAGGGTCGAAAACGCCGTCCATAATGCTGATGGCGGTCTTGATTACCTCTGGGCACGAGCTCGTATAGCAAGGATTTCAGACTTCAATCCCCGAAAAAATGACGCCGGGCAGAAACAGCAGATCCTGGCCCTTGGTCTGGGATACAATCTTTTAACCGCTTACACCTCGTTTGTCGCTGTTGATGAGATTGTCAGGAATCCGGCAGGAGAAAGCAAGACGGTAAAACAGCCGCTGAATCTGCCGAAAGGAGTGTCGGACCTCGCGGTGAGCGATGGACTTGACAAGGTGCCGGAGCCGGGGATGGTCACCATGATCCTGTTGCTGGTTGCGTTTTTGTTGCTGGGCCTGCTGCGGAACAGGGATCGTTTCTGTAACATCGGCAGAGTAGCGGATAAATGAAGGGCTTGAAACCATTTCCCCGGAGCCGTGCGTGGAAGCTGATTGCCTGCCTGGCCGTGCTGGTTGTCGCCTATTTCCTCAAGGCCTACTACAGCCAGGCCGACAGTGAATCTCTAGCCTGGATAATGGCGCCGACGGCGTATCTGTCAGAACGTCTTTCCGGAATCCCGTTTCTCCGCGAACCCGGATTCGGTTGGGTGAATCTGGAGCATGGCTTTGTTATCGCACCGGCCTGCGCCGGAGTCAATTTCCTGATAGTAGCCTTCTGCCTGTCATCCTTTCAGGTTATATTCCGGAGCAGATCGGTGGTTCTCCTTGCTGGGTTGGTCTTCTGCGCCGGGACTACAGCCTATCTCCTGACCATTGTCGCCAACGGTATCCGCATCTGGGTATCAGTGATTTTTTACCGGGCGGAACCCGGTTTTACCTGGTTCAGTCCGGCAGAAATACACCGAATAGTGGGTGTAACTATCTATTATCTCTTTCTTTGCTTTTATTATCAGGCGGTATCATTTATTCTCAGAGATAAGAAAGGAATAATGCAGCATTCCGGCCGCAAGGAACCGATGGGCTCGAGCGGCCTCGTATTTTTTGTCCCTCTTGCATGGTATTTGCTGTTTTCCATCGGGATGCCTTATATGAACGATGCGTATCGGCGCAGCCCGGAGCTCTTTTTTGAGCACCTGGTGAGTGTCGGGGCGACGAGTGTGTTCATCACCCTGGTGCTGTTCCTGTTGGCTCGGGTCTGCCGCGTTGTTTTTCCGGAAACGTCATACCGTGTGAATGAGTAACCAAAGGCCAGGTACAACATGGTAAAGCCCAGAATTCTCGTTGTCGAGGATGAGCCAGCTATTGCTGAAACAATTCAGTATGCCCTGGAAACGGACGGCTGTGAGGTGCATTGTGTTTTCTGCGGAGGAGTTGTGCTGGGTTTACTCCAGAGCAACACCGTTGACCTTGTCATCCTTGATATCGGTTTGCCGGATATCAGTGGCATTGAGCTTTGCAAGCAGATAAGAAAGGATTCAATGGTCCCGGTCATCTTTCTGACTGCACGCTCAGATGAGGTCGATCGGGTTGTGGGCCTTGAAATAGGCGGAGATGATTACATTGTTAAACCGTTCAGCCCGAGAGAGCTGTCAGCACGCGTCAAGGCCGTTCTCAGGCGAACCCGCCAGGCTCCGCCAGCGCCTGCGGAACGTCGCGCGTTTGAATTGAACAGAGCCAAGCGGCTGATCTCTTATTGCGGCGTTGCTTTGGAATTGTCCCGTTACGAATATAACATGCTCGAGGTGTTTGTTGAAAAGCCGGGCCAGGTGTTCAGCCGGGACCAGCTCATGGAGCGGGCCTGGGACGAACCAGATGCGAGTATGGACCGTACGGTCGACGCCCATATAAAGAACCTGCGGGCAAAACTGAAACTGGTTAACCCCGATAGCGATCCGATCATCACCCATCGAGGGGTCGGGTATTCCCTGAAAGAGTATTCATGAAAGTCAGCACACGGATTTTTTTCTGTTACCTGATCATCAGCGCCGCCTGTTTCTACTACCCGTTTAACTGGATTCTGGACACCATGCGGACCAGGTACCTCGAGGGCGTGGAGGACCCTCTGGTTGACCAGGCCAACATACTGGCGGCACTGGTCGGTAAAGAATGGGGGCAGGGCACGTTCGAGCCGGAAAAATGGCATGCTGCTTTTGCAGACGTCTATGATCGCCCGGTGTCGGCTCGTATTTACAAGTTGATGAAAGAGCAGGTCGATATCCGGATCTATATCACTGACGACAAAGGAGTCGTCATCTTTGATTCGAAAGATCCTGCCGCTGTCGGAGAGGATTATTCACAATGGCGTGATGTCAATCTGACCCTGAAGGGGGAATACGGAGCCCGGACGACCAAGAATTCGACAGACGATGAAACCTCGTCAGTCCTTTTTGTTGCTGCGCCGGTATACGTTGCAGGGAGAATCGCCGGGGTTTTGACGGTCGGCAAACCGACGACGAACATTACCTGGTTTGTTGAAAATGCCAGATTCCAGGTTGTCCTGGTTGCGGTTCTCGCTCTTCTTGTCGCCAGCCTGTTCAGTTTTCTGGTCTCTTACTGGATAACCAGGCCCATTAAACGGCTTACCGGCTATGCCCTGGCAATCAAAGAAGGGGAGCGGCCGCCTTTTCCCAGACTTGACCGAAGCGAGATAGGGAAAATGGGAGAGGCGTTCGAGAAAATGCAGGAGGCGCTTGAAGGCAAAAAATACGTTGAACAATATATCCAGAACCTGACCCACGAAATCAAGAGCCCCTTATCCGCCATCCGGGGCTCTGCGGAATTGCTGGCGGAACCGATGGATGAGAAGCAGCGCTCCAGGTTCCTGGCCAACATTCATAATGAATCTTTGCGTATTCAGGATATTGTCGACCGGATGCTTGAGCTGGCAGCACTGGAAAACAGGCAAAAGCTGGTAAAGAGGGAGCCCGTTTCCGTGCAGGTTTTAATTCGGACGGTAATGGAACGCCTGGAGATGGTTTTCGCCCGGAAGCAGTTACAAACGGTGGTCGATGTTGATGATACGATCGTTATCGGCGATACCTTCCTGCTCCATCAGGCGATAACAAATCTCGTTCAGAACGCGGTGGATTTCAGTCCGGTGCAGGCGACAATCAGCATCTGTTCACGGCGTGATGGA
>JAHEMX010000360.1 GCA_024643445.1 Desulfobulbaceae bacterium
CAGATTTTCAAGGGGAGGCTTCACTTTCAGGTCAATTGCCTTCTCAAGTGAAATATCCAGATCTTTCCACATGATACATTCTCCAAACGTGACTTATTTTACTTTTAAAACCGAACAGATCGTTATATATATGAAAGATAACGCTGGTTATCTCCCTGCTGATCCCAGAACAGCTCAGCATGATAACTCAGCATGATTGCGAAAAGCAAATATATTTACGTTCACTATGACATTATCAGAATACCTGGGCGATGAACGATAACGGCGAGTTGGATAATTCCCCTTCATCAGAGGGGCTGGTCCCGCTGCGGGTAAAGTATTTCCTGCTTGTGCTGCTCATCTCCATCTTTTTCCTGGGACGGGTTCTCTATCCGTTCTGGTCCATACTTGTCCTGTCCTTCCTGCTTTCAAGTCTCTTCAGGCCGGTTTACCTGTTCATCAACAGGCGCATACCGAACACACCGTCTTCCATCATCACCTGCATGCTCATTACCGCCCTTGTCTTCGTGCCCCTCGTTTTTTTCATCGGCGCGCTCTCCAATGAGGCGCTGGGAGTCTACCAGTGGGGCAGAGACAGCAGAATATGGCTTAAACTGCAGGCCTTTATCCAGGAAAGTCCTCTGGTTGCCCAGGCACTCCAATACCTCCATGAAGTCGGCTTTGACCTTGTACCGTCTCAGATCTCCGACACGCTTTCCTACGTCGTGAAAATGGGCGGCTTGATGCTTTACAACCAGGCCAGTGCCTGGGCCGCCAACATCGCCCAGTTTTTCTTTCTGTTCATCATGATGATCCTGATAATCTTCTTCCTCCTGATCGATCTGCCGAAACTGCTCGATTTCCTGATCAGGCTCTCTCCGCTTCCCGACGACGAAGACCGCCTCCTGATAAGGAAATTCGAAGAAATCGCCACCGCCGTGCTGAAGGGAAATGGTATCTGCGGGCTGATCCAGGGTATTATTGGCGGCGCGGTGTTCTCAATTATGGGAATAAGCTCGCCTATCCTCTGGGGCTGTATCATGGCGGTCCTGGCCTTCCTGCCGATTTTCGGCATCGGACTGGTGATGATACCGGCAGCTTTTCTTCTGGCGGTAAATGGCAATATGGGGGCGGCCGTCTTTCTCTTCTGCTTCTATATGTTCCTGTCCTTTTCCGTTGAATACCTGGTCAAGCCGAAGCTGGTCGGCAAATCGGTGCACATGCACACCCTGCTGGTATTCCTGTCGATTATCGGCGGCCTCAGTGTCTACGGCGTCCTCGGCATCATATACGGGCCGCTCATCGTTACCGCCTTCCAGACCCTCTCGGAAATCTACCTGAAAAAATACGACGACCACGTCCAGCACCTCTAACGCGGTTATCAGCCGCCGGGGGAAATGCGGCTAACGCTCGAGATAACCTTTCAGTCTGGCCAGCCCCTCTTCGATAGCCTCCAGATCAATCCCGGAATAGGCAAGGCGCAGGTAATAATTCGTTTCGCCTGGAAGCGGAGTACCAAAATGGGATCGCGCACACATCGAAACACCGGTATGCTGCAGAATATCCCCGATGAATTCCTGGTAACTGCTGAATCCCTTGTTGGTCATGGCCCTGGTCACATCCGGCCAGAGATAGAAAGTGGCATTCGGGCGAAAACAGGAAATACCCTCGATATCATTGAGCAGATCGACACAGCGATCACGCCTTTTCTTGAGCACATCGAGGATGTTGTGAACATGCTGCTGGTCGCCGGTTATGGCATCCATGGCCGCCCATTGCACAAAGTGATTGGAACATGATTCATCATTGACGTTGAGTTTGCCGATAATGGTTATCAGCTCTTCCGGTCCGAGGGCGGCACCGAGCCGCCAGCCGGTCATGGCAAAACGTTTGGAAAAGGTATAAAGGATAACGCTTCTCTCCTCCATACCCGGTTCAGACACGATCGATGTCGATTCTCCGTCATAATGGATATCAAAATAGGCCTCATCCAGCAGGACCAGGAGATCATGCTTCACCGCCAGTTCGGCGATGCGGCGGCGATCGTCGGCACTGCATTCGGCACTCGTCGGATTGTGCAGATCGTTGACGATGAGAAGCTTTGTCTTCTCGGTAATGGCAGCCTCCAGCCCGTCGATATCAAAAGTAAAATTTCCGTCACCGACGACGGTGCCATAGGGTACGGCGATGCCACCGTGAAACTGGATCTGTGATTCGTAAATGGGGAAACCGGGATTCGGATAAAGCACTTCATCGCCCGGATTCATCAGCGTCAGCAGAAACTTTGAGATAACCGGCTTGCCGCCCGGCTGGATGGCTACGTTTTCCTTGGAATAGGACGTTCCACGGGTCCTGTTCAGCTCCTTGGCAAGCGTCTGGCGCAACTCCGGAATGCCGACGTTGGCGGTGTAGCCTGTTTTGCCGTTTTTCAAAGCCCGGTAGGCCGACTCTATAATGTTTGGCGGCGTTGGCAGATTCAGATCGCCCAGATGAAACGGGAACACGCGGTTTCCTGCCGCCGCATGGGCCGCAGCCTGACCGGCGACAACAAACGCCGTTTCCACACCGAGTCTTTTGACTCTATCCGCCAAGATTATTGGTTTCATGTATATCCTCTTTCTGCTGCTGTTAAACCGACTGAATCACTTCCCTGACAGGCACGCCATCATTCCAGCATGCGATAGGTGCGTTATTACCCCAATTACCGGGCCGAATCAAGACGTATCACGACAATACCGTGCAGCAACGGACTTTTCCGATCATCGATCATCTCATCTTGTGATCAGGCATTTCGCGCCGGAACTTTCGGTAAAAAGTGCTGGGTGAGCCGTCAAGATAGATTGCCTCAAGGTACTGCAGCTTCCTCGGCAACTGCGCCGGAGTGCCGCGAGCCACGAGAAAATGTGCAGGTTTTCCCACACCAATGCGGCCGAAATCCGATTGCAGACCCAATAAATGTGCATTGTTCTCGGTGGCGCAGCTAATCGCCTCGGGCAGCGAATAACCGGCCTGCATAAATAGCTTCATCTCCTCAACCAGGGCCTCCCCATGCAGGACGCCGATGCTTCCGGCATCAGTGCCGAGGGCGACCCGGACACCGGCGGCCCGGGCATGTGACAATTGTTCAAGCTGATGTGCCAGATTCCTTTCGATCACGCCTCTCTCGGCAGCCACCGAGCAATTTTGGGCATAGTGAGCACAGGCTTTCATGGTGTATACGGTCGGTACCCAGAAGACCCGCATGTCTGCCATTTTCTCGATATTTTCACGGCCCATGAAAAAACCATGTTCAATAGAGTCACATCCGGCCTCAAGCGCCCTCTGCACCGCTTCAACGCCATTGGCATGAACCATTACCTTTTTACCCTCTTTTTTTACCTGTCTCACCAGATCCCCTAGTTCCTGCAGGCTGAACTGAGGCGGGGTCTTCTGCGCAAAGACACTCAGACTGTTCAATCCTGAATTGATGACCTTGACCACATCTCCGGGCTGATCATCTCCTTCGTATGCCTCAACGAGTGTCTGGCCGGCGGCGGGATGGCCGCCAATCAGTCCACCGTAACGGTCTTGACGATGAAAGGCCCGGCCGCCGGTCAAAACCCTCACCGGCTCCCGATTCCGGCCCTGCTGTTCCTGCCGGTAGCGCAGGATACAGCGATGCCTGTCACCCCCGTCCCTTACGGCGAGAACGCCATGGGAAAACTGCTGGGCAATATGCCCGGTGATAACCGGCATGAGATCCTCACAGCCGAGTTTCAGCTGTTTTTTCCTGGCAGCCGGATCCACCGTTCCGGACATGCAGAGATGAACATGACTGTCCAGCAGGGCGGGTAGAATGATACCATGGGACAGATCGGTAACGAATGCCGGATCAGGGGTGTCACTGCTGTTGTAGTTTTCTATCGCGGAAAAAAAACCGTTTTCTATGGTGATCAGGGTCCTGTCTCTTATCGGCTCCCCGCTGCCGTCGATACATCGGCCGGCAAGGATATAATGGGGTCTGTTCTGCATGTTATCATCTCTCCTGACGTTTTCTTCTTGGTTTACAAACGATAACCCATCCTGCCTGATTTTGAAGTAGCCTGCAAATTAATTGGCTCACTGACCGCTGCCACGGCAATGCATTTCCGGCAGCGTTGAAAGGTTCGTAACAACTGTTCAAGGCCTCACCTACAGGTGCATCGCTTTGTTTCCACCGGCTCACCCCGCCTCACATCAATTTTTTTGAATTGAGAGATAAGACTAATTGCATTACTCTTCCGTTTATGTTAGGCAGATAGGCATTGCTTTGTGTGGTCAGAAGAGCGGCTTGGCAGGTTGAGAGACGCTCTTTTTAAAATAATGCCAATCCCAGATTATCTAACGATACAACACCGAAAACAGAGGAGGAAATCGAAGAGGCGAGGAAAGAAAGGAGAAAGCGTACGTCAAAATTTATTGAAAAGGAGCTGCCATATGAGCGGAGACAAGAATGTTATTGAAACATCTGAGGCTGAAATTGCGGTACACTGGCAGGAAGAAGAATATTTTCACCCCTCACCAACATTTATAGGCCAGGCCAACCTTACCGATGAATCTATCTATAAACGTTTCAGCCTTGAAAATTTCCCCGACTACTACA
>JAHEMX010000014.1:0-8785 GCA_024643445.1 Desulfobulbaceae bacterium
CGGCTTCCCGCTTGCGCTGCCGGTTGAGTTCCTGAGCCCTCGCCATTTTCTCAGCCTGAATCTGCCGGGCTCGCAGGGTACTTTCAGCAGGCGGTTGCGGCTGCTTGCCTGTCTTCCGGCGTACCTCCCGGTGTTTTTCTTTCTTGGCCTGTTTTGCCGTCTTGTTGTCGATCAGGCCTGATTTCTGGAGCTGGTCAAACAGTGAATTACCCATCCCGGGATTCCTCGTAAAAAAGTATTCGTATCAACCCCATAGCTTTACAACCACGGGGCCGGTTTATTTGCTCGTTTGCCGCAACGCTACTGTTTCATACCTGGCGTTTTCCCCGGCGCTTCGCGTTCAGCCTGGATATTTCACGAGTTGAAACGGTCTGCTGGTCAAGGAGACTTGCGATAGGCAGTGTTGGTAATATGTCTACCGCAAATGCGACTTGGGATAGCAGGCCGTATCGACTCGCCCGTAGTGTGGATAAACCATTTTACAATCGTTTCTTTTACTGTAACGAAACGTAACCTTGCAATTTTGAAGCAATTGCTGATTAAGCACTAAGGCCACCTTGAAAAATTGTCTTTTGGCCCCAACTCTACGTTGCGTGTGAATATTTTATACTCGGAATATCAAATATATGCCTGCGTCAAAATTTTCACACGCGCCTTGTTTTTGATCCAAAATCCTAATTTTGCAAGGTACCCCTAATAATTGCTTAACAAATTGTGTTTTTAAATTTTTATCCATGAACTGTTCAGGCTACGTCTGCAGTTCCGGAATATCTGCAAAAGAGGCCAGGGCTTCAGGATTTGCCAGGGCGCTCAGGTTTTTAACCGGCTGACCGTGAACGACTTCACGGACGGCAAGTTCGACGATCTTCCCCGATTTTGTGCGGGGAATCTCTTTAACCGCGAGAATCTTCTGGGGTACATGGCGCGGGGAGCATTTTTCCCGAAGTGTCTGGCGGATCTTCTGGGCCAGTTCTTCGGTCAATGTCAGGGAAGGGCGCAGGACAACGAAGAGAACCAGTCTGGTATCCTGCTGCCATTGCTGCCCGATGATGATGCTTTCCACCACTTCATCGAGCTGCTCGACATAGCGGTATATCTCCGCGGTGCCGATACGGACCCCGGCAGGATTCAGGGTTGCATCCGAGCGCCCGTATATGACCATGCTGCCTCGTTCCGTCAAGGCAACATAATCACCGTGGTGCCAGACATTTTCATAGGTTGCGAAGTAGGCCTCATGATATTTCTCACCGCTTTCATCACCCCAGAAGAAGGCCGGCTGAGACGGAAAGGTGGCGGTACAGACCAGTTCGCCTTTTTCGCCGATTACCGGTCTTCCCGAAGGATCGAACACCTCAACAGCCATGCCCAGTCCCCGGCATTGAATTTCACCGCGATACACCGGCAGAATCGGGCAGCCGAGAGCAAAACAGGAGACAATGTCGGTCCCCCCCGATATGGACGAAAGACAGACATCCGCTTTTATCGATTGGTAGACATAATCGAAGCTCTCCGGCGATAATACGGACCCGGTGGAGCAAACGGTTCTCAGGGGAGCGAGAGAGAATTCCTCGACCGGTGCCACGCCGCTTTTTTTCAGGGTGTCGAGATATTTGGCGGACGTTCCGAAAAGACTCACCTGCTTCTCTTCCGCATAGTCCCACAACACCAGGGGGTCAGGATAAAAAGGCGAGCCGTCATAGAGCACGGCTGTTGCCCGGCTGGCCAGAACACTCGCCAGCCAGTTCCACATCATCCAGCCGCAGGTGGTAAAATAGAATACCCGGTCACCCGGCCTGATGTCGCTCTGCAGCTGGTGCTCCTTCAGGTGCTGCAGCAGGGTGCCGCCCACCTTGTGGGTGATGCATTTCGGTTTCCCTGTCGTGCCGGAAGAGTAGAGAATATAGAGCGGGTCGTTAAAGCCGCATGGCTCAAAGTCGATGACGCCGCTGTTCGCTGTTGCGGCGACCTCCGTGTAAGGAATGGTGGGGGCTGAACCCTCGCTGCCCAACAGGCTGATGATGACGGTTTCTTCGATACTTGGGACCGTCCGGGCAATCTCGGCAACCTTGTGACGCGTATCTATCTGCTTGCCGCTGTAAAGATAGCCGTCTACGCCGAAAAGAACCTTTGGTGCCGTCTGACCGAAACGTTCAAGTACGCTCTCGGTGCCAAAATCGGGCGATGTCGAGGTCCAGACAGCACCGATGCTTGTTGTCGCCAGCATGGCGATTATGGTCTCGGCAATATTAGGAACAAAGCCGGCGACCCGGTCGCCTTTTTGTACGCCGACCTGTCGCAACCAGGCAGCGGTGCCCGCAACCTGGCTGTAGAGCTGGTTGAAAGAGAGTTCACGGACAACGCTGTTTTCAACTTTTGAAAAGATAGCCGGGCCATCCTCTCGGCTGCACAGCAGGTTTTCGGCAAAGTTTAGAGCGGCCTCAGGAAACCAGCGGGCATGTTCGATATCGCCACCATTGTCCAGAACTCGCGCACCTTTAACGCCGATCACGCCGCAAAAATCCCAGAGCAGGGACCAGAAAGCTTCCTTCTCTGTTACCGACCAGCGGTACAGGGTTTCATAATCTGAAATCGTCCTGCCGGCGCGCCGGGAAACTTCTGCCATGAATGACCACAGGAGTGTCTGTTTTATCCTCTCTTCGGCCGGTGTCCACAAAAGGTTGCTGCTGCTCATAGAAAAACTCCTCTGTTATTACAGGCTGGCCAGCCAGTCCACAACCCGGCGGAAAGCCTCAATAGTTTTCCCGCAGTGGGTGCCAATAAAGGCCTCATCCACCTTGTCGTCTTCGGGGTAATTATCAAGGAGTTCTCGTCCGTTAAAATCCACAAAGGCGAGACGGGCCGAGAGCTCCTTTTCGTTCTGACCAAAATCACTGCCGGGAAGAATGGCCACCCCGGTATCCTCGAGCAGCCGTCTGCAGAGCTCTTTGCTGGTCAGGATTCCCATCCGGGCCAGGGGTTCGCGAAAATTACCGAAATCGGGAAAGACATAAAATCCCCCTTGCGGCGCATGGATATCGCTGTCAAGTACCCTGAGCATGTCCATTAACACTCGTGAGAGCTGAGCCAGAACATTCCGGCAGCGCTCAACATAGCTGTCGATCTCCGGACTGGGCCGGAAGGCACTGATTGCGGCATATTGGATGGGTGCACTGGTGGAAGTGTAGGTTTCACTTGCCACGGTTGCCATGGCCTCACTGAGCCAGGAGGCACACTCGGGGACAACGAAGAAACCAAGGCGCCAGCCTCCGGCTCCACACCACTTGCTGAGTCCGCCACTATAGATAGTCCCTTCCGGATAAAGGGTTACCAGTGAAGAATGTGCATTAGCGAAGGACAATTTAGCATAAATTTCATCGGAGAGGACAAGGATTTTATAGGTGCGGAAAATACTCGTCAACGCTTCCAGTTCATCGGCGGTATAAGTCTGTCCCGTCGGGTTGCAGGGATAATTCAGGATGAGAAGACGAGCCCGGCCGGGGTCCTGCCGGCAGATGGCTTCGAGCTGGTCCGGCGTTACTTTCCACTGGTTTGCAAATGAAGTCATTATCGTGTTGACCCGGCGTCCGATAATGCGGGCCTGGGGCAGATAGGAGACCCAGGCGGGCATCGGAATCATGATTTCCCCGTCATAGACAAGCTGCAATATGAACATGAGTTCTTTTGAACCGGGTCCGACAAGGATATCATTGATGCTGCAGTCTATGCCGAAAGAGCGTTTGTGCTGTTCAGCCAGAACCTGCCGCAGTTCCGGTAATCCTTTGACCGGAAGATAATCTTTCTGGTGAGCGTTTTCCTGAAGGGCTTTCACCACCGGGTCGGGGACAGGAAACGGAGACTGGCCCAGGCCAAGTCTGAAAATCTGTTTTCCCTCGGCGCTCAAATCCCTGCATTTCTGCTGAATGGCCAGGGTGGCGGAGGTTGTCAGCCCCAGGAGATTTCCATTCAGGTGTTTATCGGGAAAGCAGGGGGGTACTTTGCTCATAACTTCCTCCTTTCAGGAACGTATCTTCCTCGAAAAAACATTTTTATCCCTCATGTTCAGGATGATCGTCATGAGCCGATACATCCTCAGTGATGTGCTGTCTGACTGAGTGTACTTTATTGCCCCGGTCATACCCGTCGGCAAACTCCTGCAACCATTTTACAATCCGGCAAAGAGTCTCTCGTTCTCAGCGGTTCCGAGGACGATGAGCTCGTCGTTTTCGGCAATGGTGATTCCCGGCTCCGGGCTGACCAGCAATTGTGCGTTTTTTCTGATGGCTATAATAGAAAAGCCAGTTTTTTCACGGATTCCGCAGTTTTTTATGGTCTTGCCGGCGAACTGCGGGCCAGCTCTTCTATTGAGAAAAATAAGCCCTTCGGTGAGCAGGGAAACCTCATTGGGCCTGAGCAGATGGAAAATAGTTCCGGCACCGAGAGAGGAATAAGACATGACCTGATCTGCCCCAGCCATGTGGAGCTTTGAAACGTTTCTCTCGAGAATTGACCTGCTGATAATCTGGATATCGGAACGAAGTTGCCGGCAATAGAATACCAGGTAGATATTCATATCGTCGTCATGGGTAGTGACAATCACCGTCTTGGCCGAGTCGATACCGGCCATCTTGAGCGTATTGATGTCGGCCGCATCACCAACAATGAGGTTGTCCTGGATATGCCCGGTGGTCTTGATCGGCCGTTTTTCGACGATGCGGTAGGTTATGGACTGTTCTTCCAGCGTTGCCGCCGCGATCATTCCGACCCGGCCGCCGCCGAGAATGAGGACTTGTGGCCCGCCAGGGTCCTGTGTGTAGTTTACCGGGTAATGGTCATTAAAAGAACTGAGCTGCCGGGTGGAGCCGGCAATCATCAGGATCGTCTTTGAGGTTATCAGTGTATCCGGAGCGGAAGCCTTGAACTTGCCGTGTTCCATCATACCGATAACCGTAACGCCGGTTGCTTCTCTGATGCCGGACCGGGCTAAGGTTTTACCATCAAGGCCGGTGTACATGGCGGGTAATTCCGATATGAGCAGGTCATCAAAGCGGCCGATAATATTCGTTCCCTGCCCGACTCCCAGGGTTCTTCTGCTGAGGGATTCACCAAGCATTTTCATGAACTGATAGACACTGATGTTTCCGGAGAATTCCAGGATATCTATAGAATGCTCGTGATTGGCATTGGTAACGATAGGAACATCCCGGCTGACCTGCCTGATGGTAAAGGAAATATTCGTACTGACCAGATCATCATTGGTTACAACGACCAGGGCTGCCGTGTCGACCTGGAGGCGCCGGTAGGTTTCAGGACGGTCCGGTTCACCGATAATGACCTGGTAACCGAGGTCAACAAGACTGTTGGCTTCCTGAACATCAGCAGTGATAATGAAATAAGGAATTTCCTGCCGCGATAGATACTCGATCAACCGGGTGGTGATCGGGTCAACATGGGTGATGATGACATGATCCTTCATGTCGCCCGGCAATTCACGCGGTGTGCGCGCTTTTTCCTGCGCTTCAAGCCATGGAGCGTAAAAAAACTGGATAAAGGTGAACGGCAGGAGGATGAGCAGGAACAGGATTCCGGAAATCAACACGAATATCGTGAAGATCAGGCCGGTATCGGAGTGAAAGGTGATATCGCCGAACCCCAGGGTGGACATGACCGTCAGGGTCCAGTAAAAACCGGTCACCCAGCTGTAGTAGCGCCCCTCGTACATCATCAGTGCATGGAACAATACGGAATACAAACAGATAATGAGAAACAGGAAACCAAGAAAATTCAGCAGAATAACGGCATTACGCCTGGTCGTTTTATTCTGTGCGAAAAAAAGCAGTTCAGGAAGGAGCGATTTCATGACCGGTTTCAGTTCGGATGCACCTGTTATGGGGTCTGCATGATGCCGGGATTTTTATCCCAGGAGCCTGTCGGGCTCCTAGGCAACCTGGTTTCTGCCGGCACCTTTTGCCTGATAGAGAAGGTTATCGGCCGCTTTGATTATCTGGTTGAAGGTCTGGCCTTTGGTGTATTCGGTCAGACCGATACTGATGGTGACCCGGATCACCTCGTTACCATAGAACACTTCAAGTACCTCAATTGCCCGACGAAGCCGTTCAGCGCTTATTTTGCCCTGAACATAGGTCGTTTCGGGGAGCAGGATAATAAATTCCTCACCGCCCCAGCGACTCACAATGTCTTGTTTTTTCGTGTTGTTGTCAAGCGTCTGTGCAATTGCCACCAATACCTGGTCCCCGCACTCATGACCATGCAGGTCGTTGACATTTTTAAAGTGGTCAATATCTGCGATCAACAGGCAGAATGGCCGCTTTTTTCGTTCGAACCTGATGATTTCATGCTGGATCATACCGGTAATGGCGCGCCTGTTTGCCAGCCCGGTCAGGTCGTCGGTCTGAGAGAGAAAACTCAGTTTTTTACTCAGGGCCAGCAATTCCTGGCGACGGTCCTCCCGGGTGAATTCATGGACAAGGGCGGTCAGCGTTACACAGATTAACGCCGCAAAATAACGGCGGGAAAAAACGCTGTCATAGGTCGTATGCAGCAGAGAGTTGCCGTCAAAAAAGAGGATGAAAGCAATAATCGCAAGCAGCAGACAGACAAAGATCGTACCGGTTTTCAAACCCAGAACAAGGTAGACCAGGCTTGGCAGAATGAAGAACCAGAGGTGTCCTGAATCACCGGTACCGCCGGAAACGAGCAGATAGACGAACAGGATTGATGTAAGGGAGGTGATAAAAATGGCAGTATGGAAATGCTTGTTGGTGATGCGTAAATAGAGGTAATTGAGAAAAATGATCAGTGCCGCAACAAGAAGGATCAGGGCGAGAGTCCGGTGGTCGCTCAAGAGGTTTTCGAGTCCGAAGGTGACCAGCAATACGACGCTTACCAGGCTGAAGAGTGTAATGACGAGAACCTTATTTCGTTCTTCGGCGTTGGAAAAACCGATGAGACCGGCCTGAAAAAAACGTTTAATAAGGTTTCTGATCATCATGTGCGTCAGTGAACTTTACCTGGGTAAATCCGGTATATTGCCGGTGGCATGGCATAAAAACGGCAATTTCATGATTGCCATTACGGTCCGGTGCGGCTAAGCAGGCCCTGCCCCCCTGTCCTGCTGCAGATGTTTCAGTAGCTGGGGATAATCGGTGATCAGGGACTCAATCTCCCAGTCTATAAAGCGTTTCATGTCAGACAGTTTGTTTACCGTATAAAGGTTAACTTTGCAGCCTTTTTCCCTGGCCGATAGGAGTTGGGCTTTGGTGATATAGTTGCAATTGGCGTTGTAGGTCGTGAACTCAAAATCGCCCCAGTCGTTCCCCGTGAGCGCATTTTTGCCGATAAGGGCGTTGATTTCAATCTCCGGTGCGAGTTTTCCGGCCACTCTCAGATAATCGTGCTCAAATGATGAGATAATTATTTTTTTCTCATCAACCTGCTCTTTGCGAAGCAGCGCAAGTACTTCTTCCACCAGGGGAAAATGCAGCATCGGTGCGGACAGCTCCTTGAGTTCCAGATTAATCCGCCAGGTTTTATCCTTGATGAATCGCAGGAGCTCCGACAACAGGGGAATCTGGGTGTTTGGGATTTCTGCTAGCTCTTCCGGGGTAAGGTTTCCGGCCTGGATCTGGGCAAAAGGATCGGCCGCGACAAACCATGATCCTGCATCAAGTTTCTGCAGTTCAGCAAAGGAGAATGTCGAAAGCGGATGCGTTGCCCGGTCTGGGTAGATCTCGGCAACATTGGTCGTACGCTTCAGCGTCGGGTCATGGTGAATGACAAGCTGGCCATCGCGGCTGACTCGCACATCAACCTCGACGCCCTGGACACCGGTTTCCCAGGCCTTTCGTATGGCCAGCATGGTGTTTTCCGGGGCCAGACTGCGGGCTCCGCGGTGGGCGAAATTATTGATTTTCATCATGGTCAGTTGGCTTATGCCCCTCGGTGGATTCGGCAGACAGTGATTCAGGCCCGGGTACCATAATCGGGTTTATGTTTCAGTAAGAAATAACAAAACAGGGCTGTCGCTGCAATAAGCAGGCCGCCATACCAGGGGAGCCAGTTGTATGACTGGCGGAATGCTTCATTCTCTATGAGCGTTTCTGACCACTGGGGGCTGTGCCCTTTGACCGAGGTGCGCAATCGATTGATCAGCATGGCGAACAGGATACCGATGACACCATAGGCGAGGTTGAATGCCAACCCTTTGAAACTCAGCACCGTGGCCCGTTGTTCCGAGGATGCCACCAGATTCAGATAGTGGCTGGTAAAAAAGGCGGTGAGCAGCAGGCCGCTCATGACAAGAGCCATCGGTATGACACCGAAATAGGGTACAAAGCCGGTCAATAACCAGAGCGTCAATATCGTCAGCAGCCCGAGCCAGGCGGCGTTTTGTGCCGGAGTGAATCTTTTGACCATGAATTCGGCGAGTTTCGGCACCAGCAGCCCAAGCAATGATAGTAATGCCATGATGATGCCAAAACTTGCCTCGGGAAGATCGATGAGTCTGAGATACTGGCTGGTGAGGGTAATGGTGAGGCGGAGGACGTGATCATACATCATACCGAAGAGAATAATCGCCAGCGCGAAGGGTGTCTGTATGATCCACCGGCCGGCCTGCAGAACAAGACGTCCCGCTTCGGAGACCGCGTTAAAGGAAACCGTCTGCGCGACTCTGCTCCGGCTGCCATTGGTTTCACGGAGCCGGATCGTACTCCAGAATGCCAGCAGGGCCAGAATAGTTGTCAGGTAAATCGGGAAACGCATGCTG
>JAHEMX010000014.1:8795-17526 GCA_024643445.1 Desulfobulbaceae bacterium
CTGATCTCCTGGGTAACTGTTGCATTGACGCCAAGCCAGCCCAGGGATTTGTTAATGAACGCGGGATCGTAGACCAGGGCGCCAATGGTCATGGTGAAAAAGCTGGCCAGGGACTTGACGCGCATCTGCACACTCAGAACACGCGGCCAGTCTTCGGGGTTTCCTTCCTCCTTGAGCGAGTCATAGGCTATCGCCTCATCAGCGCCGCTGGCCATGGCCTCGGCCAGTCCGCTCAGAATCCTGTTGAGCAGAAACGCCCAGAACACCAGGCCCATATTCGTTACCGGTACGAAGGCAATGACACTCATCTCGATGATCATCAGAACCGATGTCAGCACGAGTAAGCGTTTTCGGCCAAGCAGGTCCGCCAGGGCCCCGGACGGAACTTCCGCACAGACGATGGTGATGGCCCAGACCGTGTTCAGAATGGAAAACTGCTCTATCGTCAAACCATAATCAAGGAAGAGAATGGTGAAAACCGGATAATAAAACCGGGCGTTGAAAAATGTTCTGAAGGCAATGAAAAGCCGCACATTATCTATTTGAAACGGCGATTTTGCTGTCATCTGCAAGGTCGTCCAGTCGACTGGCCGGATAAAGGGGTGAGGGGCCGATGCAAATCCATCCGTACAGCAGCCGATTTCCTGCCGGCAATAGCCCGATTGCCTTGAGACATTATGGTGGTGGCCATGTCCTGGAAATGAGCCGGCAAGACCGTCCCGTGACGACGGAGAATAGCCGTTCTGCCTACGCCATTACTTGCTGATGAGGGACAGGCGGCTTTCAAGGTGATTCACTCCGATAGACAGACTCAGGCAGATCAGCAGATACATCAGGGTAATGGTCAGCCAGACCTCGATGGTTACCTGGGTGGAGGACATTACCTGCATAGCCTGAAAGGTGAGTTCCTGGATTGAGATGATCGAGACGATAGAAGAGTATTTGATGGTATTGATAAATTCGTTTGCCAGCGGCGGCAGCATGATGCGCAGGGCCTGGGGGAGAATAATGAAGCGGAGCTGCTGCCAGCGGTCCAGACCGAGTGCCTTTGAGGCGTCCCATTGCCCCTTGTCAATTGCCTCGATACCGGCCCTGACGATTTCGATGATATAGGCGCTTTGAAAAAGGCCGATCGTAATCACGCCGGAGAGAAAGGGGATGAACATGGCCGGCTCAGCTGCCGCTATCGACAGCCAGTATTGGCCTCGCTCTGAAAGTTGGCGTACGAAGGAATCCGCCCCGATCGCCGGCAGGATCTGATCACTGACAAAAAAGTAGAAGATAAAGACCAGTACCAGGGGCGGCGTATTGCGGATGAGCTCCACGTAGGTCCTGGCACAGAGTCTGAGGAAGAGACGGCGCGAGGTCCTGGCAATGCCCATAAAGAGTCCGATCATCGCGGCAAGGAACATGCCCCAGATGCTTAATTTAATGGTGATGAAGAGGCCTTGCAGCAGAATATTCGGCAGCCAGCGACCTGATGGTTCATCGAAACGTACAAGATAGGTCGGAATGACAGACCATTTCCAGTTGTAATTGAGAGAAAAACTCAGACGATAGACCACAAAAGAGATCCCCGAGAGCAGCAGGAGGACAAGAAAGAGGTCGAGCCAGGAAGGGCGGTAAATGCGTCTGCTCATAGCTTCGTAATCAGAAAAACGTCTCTGCGCTGGAGACGTTTTTCTGATCCATTACGGGATAGTTATTCAACCAGTCCTGCCCACTCGCGGGTTTCGAACCAGTAATCATGCCTCTCCTGCAGCCAGCCTTCGAGGAATACACCGGTAATCCAGGAGTTGAAAAACGTCAGGGAATCAGCATCACCTTTTCTGATGGCAAAACCGATTGGTTCCTTGGTAAAGGTGCCTTTAAGCGGCAGAAAGAGGGTGTCGCTGTACTGCAGGGCTTCATAAGCAGGGCGTGGTGCCGATCCGACAACCGCATGAACCTGACCATTTCGCAGTTCCTGATAGGTCTGTGTTTCGTTTTCAAACATCCGCAGTTTGGCCTTGGGCAGGTATTTCTGGGCTGCAATGACCGCGGTTGTTCCAAGCTTGACAGCAATCTCCACCTCCGGCTTGTTGAAATCCTCCAGCGTGGTAAATCCCTTTGCACGATCCTGGTGGGCAACGATTGACATACCGGAATAGTCATATGGCCTGGTGAAATTGACTTTCAGGGCACGCTTGGGCAATATTCCCATACCGCCGATAATAACGTCAAACTTGCCGGTCAGCAGGGCCGGGATAATGCCCGACCAGGCGGTGGGTACAAACTCGACCTGGACGCCCATATCCTCGGCAAGCCGGCGGGCCACATCAATCTCAAAACCGATGAAGGTGCCGTTCTTGTCTTTCATGGCCCAGGGCTGGAAGGTATCCATACCGACGCGCATGGTTCCCCGCTTGATGATCTGCTCGACGACACTTTCCTGCACGAGCTGCTGCTGCAGCGACGCAGCCAGACCGTTTCCGCTCATCAGGAATAGCAGGGTTAGGATAACTGCAAAAGAGGAGATTGCCGGCTTTTGTCTTATCATCACTTCCTCCAGGTCTGGTTGGTTTTGAAAGGCAGTCTTTATCTGCAGACCATGCGGTATCGGCTCAAAAAAGCTTGAGCCGCCTTTCAAGAAAGGCAACAAACAATGACAGACTAATTGTAATCACCAGATAGAGAATGGCAACGGTAAACCAGATCTCAAAGGTGAGAAATGTTTCTGATATCAAGGCTTGAGCCTGCATCGTCAGGTCGTAAATGGCAATGGTGGAAACCAGGGCGGAATCCTTTATCAAGGATATTGCCTGGCTCGTCAAGGGTGGAAGTATGGTCCTGATGGCCTGGGGCAGGATGATAAAACGATAGGCGTGGTATTTACTGAGTCCGAGGCTTTTAGCGGCTTCAAGCTGCCCTTCGTCAACCGAGAGAATGCCTGATCTGAAAATCTCCGAGGCATAGGCTCCTTCAAACAAACTCAGGGCCAGGATGGCGGATGGGAACCGCTCGAGGCCCAGTACCGGTCCAAGCACGAAATAGATAAAAAAGATCTGGATGAGCAGGGGAGTATTGCGAATCGTCTCCAGGTACCCCCGGGCGATAAAACGGGCGACAGGAGAGTTGGAAAGCCGCAGGAAAGCGGTAACCAGGCCGATAAAAAAAGCAAACACCAGGCTGATCGCTGATATTTTCAGGGTGATTCCAAGACCAAAGAGAAGGGGGCCTGGAGAAAAGCCCTCGCTCGTCCAGCTATAGATAAACGGGGGGACCTGATACCATTGCCAGTTGTAGCCAAGATTATCCAGGCTGCGTGAGAACAGCCAGCCAAGAACCGTCAGCAGACAGATAAACGGGAAAACATCACGGAACAGAGATTCCATCAGCCGCTTTCGGTTCCCGTACCCCCGCTGCTTGCTGCTGGTCATCTGTCAGTTTGCATTCGTGCGGTTTCCGGCATGCATCTCCCTGACCAGATCGGTAATGGTGCGAAAATCTATTTTGCCGCTTCCCATTTTCGGCAGGTCTTCTATTACCAGAAACTGCTTCGGCAGGGCAATCTTTGGCAGCTGGCTGGCCATCTCCTTGAGAATGGATTTTTCCTCAAGCTTCTCGGTGGTAACCGCGATGATCTTGGAACCCTTGGTGGAGTCCGGTATCTCGACGACGCAGCACTGGGCGTTTTCCGGAATGATTTTCTCAAGAATCGATTCGATTTTTACCAGGGAAATCATTTCTCCGCCGATTTTGACAAAACGCTTGATCCGGCCGACATGCCAGAGATAGCCGTCTTCATCCAGGTTGCCCATATCCCCGGTATCATACCAGCCCTGACGAATGTGCAGAGAGGTCTGCTCGAAATCGTCAAAGTAGCCTTTCATCACGTTATCACCCTTAACCAGTATTCTGCCGTCTTCACCCGGACCGCATTCTTCGCCGGTCTCATAATGCTCGATCCTGACCTGTACGCCGTGTATGGGCTTGCCGACGCTTCCGGGCCGGTTGTCTTCCGGTGAGTTTACCGAAATAACCGGGGAGCACTCGGTCGCGCCGTAACCTTCAAAGAGATCCTTGCCGTGTTTTTCCTGGAACGATTCACGAAGTGAATCAGGGCACTTGTCGGCCCCCACCATGGCGATCCTCAGGGAATCGAAATCACCTTTTTCCGATTTTCGCAGGTATCCCCAGAAAAAGCTCGGGGTACCGACCATCAGCGTTGGCTTGTGATCCCGGGCAATTTCACATATCACCCGGTAGTCAAGCGGGTTTGCATAGGAAAGGATCCGGGCCCCGTATAAAAGTGGAATCCATAGATTCACCGTCAGGCCGAACACATGGAAGTAGGGCAATGAGGAAAGAAAGGTGTCTTCGGGGCTGAAATGGAACCGCTCGTGCGCCGAGTCAATATTAGCCCTGATGTTTTTGTGGGTGAGCTGGACCGCTTTCGGATCCAGCTCACTGCCGCTGGTAAAGAGAATGACGGCAACATCATTATCATCTCCCCCGTGGACCAGCTTCTTGATGATTGCAGCCGGTAGTTTGGCAAGAGCGGCGGCTTTGACCTTCTGCAACGGGGTGATGCCTTCCATGATGTCCTCGATGTAAATCATACCGTCGACATAGGGACAGCCGATTTTCTCAAGCAGGGCACGCGATGTAATGATCGTGCGAAAGTCACATTTTTTCTGGGCATAGCGGGCATTGAGGTCTGCACCGGTCGAATAGTTGATCATGACCGGAATTCGACCGCTCATCAGCAAGCCGATTTTTGCCAGTATGCAGCCGGCCGAGGTCGGCATCATGATGCCGATGAACCCGTTATCGAACTTGTTGAAGATTGAACCAAGCAATAGCGAGGCAAGCAGGGCACGGCTATAGGATACTTTCCTGCTTGTCGTGAAGTCGTGGATGGCCAGGGTGTCGCCCATTTTCTTGGCGACATCAATGAATTGATGATGAAGCGGCACGTGTCTCCTCCCCGATAGATTCAGCTGAAATGCAATGAACCAGGTACCTGTCTGTCGTTCAATTCTACTCCATTTGTAGGAAAATTCTCTACCATGTTTAATGCTGTTTGGCAAGAAACGGACACTACGGCCCTGACTGGGGCGATGGATGTGGTGTCCGTCTCGACAATAATGTCGATTCCCGGGGCTCCTTGTCGAAGCATTCGCCGGAGGGAAACAATAGCTGTCCATTTAACCAATTGAAAATAATAAATAATCTTCCAATCAGCGTCTGGCATGATTATTGATAGTCACCCAGGCAGGAAAGCGGTGATCTTATCTATCTTCTCAATCAAATAAAAGGAGTCAAGCCATGAATATGAGAAAAATCACTTCAATGACCATGCTTATTTCGCTTGTTATTCTCATCCTTAACTCAGTTGTACTTTATGTGGTGCCCGAGGGGAGGGTGGCATACTGGGCTGACTGGCGTTTCTGGGGCCTGACAAAGGTTCAGTGGGGTGATCAGCATGTTACCGTCGGGATACTCTTCCTGATTGCCGGCTTTTTACACATATACTACAACTGGAAGCCGATTGTTGCCTATATGAAAAACAAGGCCCGTGAAGTGAAAGTCTTTACCGGGTCTTTCAACGTTGCACTGGCAGTCACGGCGGTGTTTGTTGTCGGGACCTATTATATGATTCCGCCAATGAGCACCATCCTCGATATTTCCAGCCATTTCAAAGAGGCCGGATCGGAAAAATATGGGGAGCCGCCCTACGGTCATGCCGAATTGTCATCCCTGAAGATGTTTTCTAAGAAGGAAGGTCTCGATGTGGCAAAAGGTATCGAGCTCCTGAAAGCGGCCGGCTACGAAGTTACCGGCGACAAAGACACCTTAAAAGACATAGCGGCCAGGAAAGGTGTCGCCCCGCAGGTGGTTTACGAGATCATCAAGGCCGCCAAGGTCGAAGCACCGGCAGCAGGCTTGGAAGCTACGGCAGGGGGTACCGGCGGGGCGCAGCCATTTCCTGATGCGCCTGAGGCCGGCTGGGGCAAGAAGAAACTCTCGGAGATCTGTGCGCGCTATGGTTTGAAGGAGGAAAGAATCATTCACAAGCTCTCCGATCAGGGTATCAGCGCTGACGGCGAATCGACGATCCATGATATTGCCGAGGCAAACAAAATGGAGCCGATGGGCTTATTTGAGGCGATCCATGCGATTGTCACGGGACCGGGAAAGTGACAGATGCGCCTGCTGAAGTATCTCCGGCCTCTTATCATTTTGCTTTTCACCCTCACAGCGGGTAGTATATCGGTGGCTGCAGCGGCCGACACCAGTATTGTCGGTACCATAACAGCCATCGATAGAGAAAAGCGGGAACTGATCGTTTCCCCTGTTCACGCCGCACGTGCAACAGGGGAGACACCCTCTACCGCTCCTGTCCATGTCCGGCTGGAGTGGGACCCGGGTCCTCAGAGCCCGTTTGGTGGGCTTTTGCCGGGCTGCGCTGTCCAGGGCAACGATGTCAGGATTACCGGAATATATGATAGGAACAAGATTTTCCTGGCCGATACCATCCATGGCTGCGGGGCTGGTGATTTCAGCGATAACACCGGTGTCAGGTACCGCCTGAACCGGGCGCGGGGGGCCTGCGCCGCGCCGTAATTTCTTTTTCTCATCAGCACTATGAGTTTGAATCCCTCATGGAAGAGCAATCTCGTCCTCTTTCTTGTCCTTATCCTTCTGGTGTCAGGCTATTTTTTCCTTCAGCTGCAAAAAGCCTCCAGCCAGTTTTACAAAAACTCCCGGGAGCATTCCGAGGTCGTTGCCGGCGTTGTCGAGCTGACGATAAAAACAGCGCTGACGAGCAGTGAAAGTCTTGAGACTATCTACCGCGGATTTTTGAAAAACAGTGCCCGGTTCCTTCTCTATCTGGAAGCGGTTGAGCCTTTTTCAGCCGCCGAACTTACCGCTTTTGCAGCAGAATCAGGGCTTGCCGGCATCACCATTATCAAGAAGCATTCTCCGTCTATCTCAGGCCCGTCCGACTGGCTGTCAGAGCCCCGCTGTTTTCAGCCCGACATGCTTATCTATCGGCAGGGTATGCAGACCTATCTGCTCACCCATTACCCTGATCAGATAGCCTCCGAAGCTGCCGACAGTGAATGCATAGTGGTTGGTATTGCTGCAAAAGGGCTTGATCGGATACGCAGTGACCTTTCCGTTGAACAGCTGTTAAGCGTGCTTAACAAGCAGCCGCGAATTGCCTACGTGACGCTCAAGCCCCTGCAAAATGATGACAAAGTGCAGCAAACGGTCAAGCTTCTCAAGGATAGCGACGGCCGCAGTGTTATCGAACACACTATCGATATTGGCGATAACCGCTTGATTGTCGCACTGGAAGCAGCCCATTTTGAGAAACGGATTATCCAGATGCGCAAGGAACTCGGATTCTTTGTCCTGTTTCTTTTTGTCATTGGCCTTTTCACTTCCTGGTGGCTCTATCGGTCCCAGAGGAATCGCCTGGAACAGGCCCGTGAATTTGAGCGGCAACTCGCCAAGCAGCACGAGGAGGCTGCGCTGGGTCGGGCTTCCTCGACGATTACCCACGAACTGAGAAATCCGCTCAATGCCATCAGTATAGGGTTGCAGCGGTTGCAGTATGAAGCCGACGAGCTGAGCTCGGAACATCGCCAGCTCCTGACGGGCATGCGCGAGGCGGTGGCCCGCAGCAATAATGTGATCAACCGTTTGCGCCAGTATATTCATGATTTCAGAATAGAGACGGACCTGGTCAATGTCGGCGAACTCATTAAAGGCGTAATTGATCTGTACCGTAAGGATTTTGCCGATCATAAGATTGCCCTTGATCTGGAAATTGGCAGTGTTTTATCGATCCATGGTGATCACGATCTGCTCGGTCAGCTCTTTGAGAATCTTGTTCGCAATGCACTTGAAGCCCAGCCGGCAGGAGGCTTTTTAAAAATAGTCACCGAACCCCGGCCCGACTTTCTCAGCGTGAGCCTGACTAACGGGGGAGAGGGGGTGAGCGAACAGCAGCGGGCACAGCTTTTTGATCCCTATTTCACCACGAAGGCCAAGGGGACCGGGCTTGGGCTGGCAATCAGCAGGAAAATAGTCGAAGCGCATGGCGGAACCATCGACTTCAATGATACCGTTTCTGAAAAAGAATTTTCCCTGGTTATCCTGTTGCCGATGACACCGGGCCAACCATGATTTTTTTCGAAGTAATCGGCCACAGCCGCGGGAGCGAGAATGCAGATATTAATCGTTGACGACGAACAGATGCAGCGTGACATGCTGGCGGGGTTTCTCGAGAGGCGGGGGTATGCGGTCCTGACCGCGTCCGGCGGCCGTGAAGCGCTGGAGATTTTTGAACAGGAGCCGGTTCAGCTCGTACTCATTGATCACCGGATGGAGGATATGAACGGTGACGAGGTTCTCCGAAAGATGAGGGAACAGTCACCGTTGGTCCGGGCCATTATGATAACCGCCTATGCCAGTGTTGAAACAGCGGTGCGCGTGATGCAGCTCGGGGCGGATGATTTTCTTGAGAAACCGGTTGATCTGACCGAATTACTTGAAAAGATAGAAAAAATAGAAGTTGATGTGTCGGTGCTGGCAGAGGCCGATGAGCTTGAAGAGGTCGTCGAAAACCGTGCACTTCCGGTGGCGCTGATCGGTTCAAGCCGGGCCATGAAAGAGGTGATGTCGCTTGTCCATCGAGTCGCGCCGACGGCATGGAATGTCCTGGTGACGGGAGAGA
>JAHEMX010000361.1 GCA_024643445.1 Desulfobulbaceae bacterium
CTCCCTGAAAAGAGAATAGATCAGATAGAAATCTGGGTTGACCCGAATATCTATAAAAACGGCATGGCCGTCATCATACCGGGGACCGGCGGCATGATCGGTCTCGACGCCGCAGCCGCCATCGGCGCCTTCGGTGGCGATCCATCACTCGGACTGGAGGTGCTTGACAGTGTCGACCAGGCGGCCGTAGAAAAAGCCCGGGCACTGCTGGATGAAGGCGGGGTAATCGTCCATTTAATAGAAAAATCCGGTCTGCATATCAAGACCATTGTCACCAGCGGCAGCGACCGGGCTTTCTCCGAAATCAAAGAATTGCACAGCAATATCGTTGCTCTGCGTCTCAATGAAAACCCGATAACCGACTCGGAACTGCTGTCAAAAATGGTCGGTACGACCGGCAAATCCGCACTTGCTGTCCTTGAAGAGTGGCTGGTGGGGTTGACCCTTGAGGATATTTACGAATTAATAGATGAAATCGATGAAGAAGACCTGCAGTATTTGCGAAAAGGGGTCGACTATAATGTGAAACTTGCCGAGCACGGACTCAAGTACGGAAGCGGCCTGGGCATAGGCAAAGCAATCGAGCGGCAGCTGAAACAGAAACTGCTGGTGAAAGACATGGCCACCTCCGCACGGATACTTACCTCGGCCGCCGCCGATGCCCGGATGAGCGGGGTAAATCTGCCGGCCATGAGTTCTGCCGGCAGCGGCAACCATGGCCTTACGGCTATTCTGCCGATCTGGGCGATCAAGGATTTCGTCGATCACGACGAAGAAACTGTGCTGCGCGCTATTGCCCTCAGCCATATTATCACTGCTTACGTCAAGGCCCATACCGGACGTCTTTCAGCGGTATGCGGATGCTCCGTGGCCGCCGGTGCCGGAGCAACCGCAGGAATAACCTACCTGGTCGGCGGAGACGTCAAACACATGGCCGGGGCCATCAAGAACATCATGGAGGATCTGGCCGGTGTTATCTGCGACGGGGCAAAGGCTGGCTGCGCCCTGAAGCTTAACACGGCGGCCGGCGCGGCGGTGCAGGCCGCGCTGTTCTCCCTGCAGGGAATTAACGTCCAGGACACTGATGGAATAATCGGCAACTCGACCGAACAGACGGTGCAGAACCTGGGAGCAATCAGTCACCGGGGAATGATGGAGACGGACCGTACTATCCTGCAGATCATGCGCGAAAAAGAGAAGAAAAAAAAACGGCAATAAGCCCGTTTTTGCGCTGAAAACCCGAGCGGCCATGCCTTAATTTATTTTTTCACACAAGGCCACACTCCTCTTGCAAAAAAAAAATATCATACATATTATTTAGCCGAAGTCAGTCAGTGCCATGGGAAGTATGGCGCGGCGTAAGCCTCAACCACCCCCATAGCCGGGGTGAGCCGACCCATTCGGTCGACCGCGGATTTTCCGCTTCTGGAAAAGGAGGTGTGCCATGTATCTTCTCTATGGTGTTGTGTTGTTGTCTGCTGCAGTGCTGTTGTGCGGGGTTGTTCTTCTGGGTGCGCGCAATCCCGTTCGTCCCGTCTGGGCGGGCGAGGAGCTTATCGCCAATCTTTACGCACCCCTGATGATAGCCTTAATCGCGATGGGAGTCATGAACATCGTTCAGTTTCTCATCCTGATGACATTGCCGACTGTTACAGAGATTATTTCTTCTGCGCTGGTTGTGGCGCTGATGGTGGTGATCTACCTGAAGTCTCACATCCGTGAACGGGTGGCAGCCTTTGATGCTGGGACGTCGACCGCGCAGGTTATCAGTGTCGACTTTCAGAACGACCTCTCAGATGGCCCGGCAGGCTATCGTAAGGCCGCCTAAACACAGAAAGCTGCACCCATCGTCTCCCCTCTTACAGGCGCGCGGAGCGGGGGCTGCAAGGCAGAGGCGTTAAAGGCGGCATTGCGGAGATGATTGATTCCCGCAATGCCGCCTTTTTTTATTTCATACACCACTCATAGGCGTTCCTGAACAGCTGCATCCAGGGGGTTACCTGCAGTTTTTTCATATCCTCGGGCAGCCAGTGTGCCTGCCACGGCAGAAAGGTGCGTTCAGGATGCGGCATCATCGCAAGATGCCTGCCGTCCGGGGAGCAGAGACCAGCAAGACCGCCGGGGGAACCGTTCGGGTTGAACGGGTATGCTTCCGTCGCCTGTCCCTGATCATCAACGTAGGCAAGGGGTGCCAGGTTCTGCCTGAGGACCTGTGCTTTGAGTTCCAGGTCGGGAAAATGAAGACGCCCCTCGCCATGATCAACATGGATGCCGAAGACCAGACCTTCCATGCCCTTGAGCATCAAGGCGGGACTCCTGTCGATCCTGACCGTGGTCCAGCGCGACTCGAAGCGGGCAGAGACATTGCGGATAAAGCGCGGCTGACGCTGCGGCTCAATGCCGAGCCACGGTACCCACCCGATCAGGCCAAAGAGCTGGCAGCCGTTGCAGATGCCAAGGGAAAAGGTATCCTCTCGCTGATAGAAATCGGCAAACTGGGCTTTCAGCATTTCGTTGAAAACGATGGTTGCCGCCCAGCCTTTGGCCGATTCGGGAACATCGGCATAGGAGAAACCGCCCACGGCAGCTAGGCCCCGGAAATCATCCAGCCTGATGCGCTGCTCGAGCAGATCATTCATACAGACGTCCCACGGTTCAAAACCGGCAGCATAAAAAGCCGAACTCATTTCCCGATCGGAGTTTGACCCTTCATCACGAAGAATGGCAACCTTTGGTTTGTTTGCCCTGTTCAGCACCTGTGCAGGAGCAGGTTCGGGGATAAAAGGGAGATAATAGGCAGGTCCCGGTCGATCAAAAATAACTGCTTTTTCCTCCTCGGCACAGGCGGGATTCATCTGCAACCGCTCGAGCTGGTAACTTGTTTCCTCCCAGCACCGGCGCAGTGTCAGCATGGACTCATCCAGTACCACGGCATCGTTGTAACGTATCCTGATCGTCTTTTCAGCCGTCGCAGAACCGAGCAGGACAACCGGCACCCCGGCAGACTGCAGCTCAGCGGTGATTGCTGCAACAGCCTCGGCTGAACAGCCAACGACATAGCCAAGCTCTTCGGCAAACAGCGCTTCTAGCACCGTGTCGGCCCCCTTCAGGGAAATATCCAGACCGCAATTACCGCTGAAGGCCATCTCCAGAAGTGTCGTGACAAGACCGCCGTCAGAACGATCATGCCCGGCCGTGACGCGCCGTGAACCTATCAGTTCCTGCAGTGCCAGGAACCCACGCCGCAGCAGACCCGGATCATCCATATCGGCAGAGCGATCGCCGATCTGGCCATACACCTGGGCAAGGGCGGAACCGCCGAGCCGGTTGTTGCCGCCGGAAAGATCGATAAAGAGCAGGGCCGAGTCGGGCTCTTTGATATCAGCGGTTATTTTCCTGGTAATATCAGGCACGCCGGCATAGAGCGAAATAACCAGTTCCCGGGGAGATTTGACCGTCTCCCTGCCGACCATGGTAGCCATGGAGAGACTGTCCTTCCCTCCGTCAACCGCTATCCCGACGGCTATCATGACATCGCGCATAGCCTTGACGGCATCCCTCATGGCAGCCCCTTCTCCGTCCAGCTTCGGGGCCCACATCCAGTTTGCCGAACATTTCACCTGCTCAAGATCCTCTATCACCACCGAAACCAGATTGGTCAGCGATTCACCAACCGCCATGCGTGCGCCTGCGGCAGGATTAACCAGCATTTTGATGGACTGCTCACCGATCGCTGTAGCGATACCGGTTTTACCACGATGGCTCTGGGCAACAACAGCCGAATCGGCTACGGTCAACTGGAGCGGTCCGCAACACTGCTGCTGGGCAATCAGTCCCGTTACGGCGCGGTCGACCTTATTGGTCAGAAACCGTTTTGAGCCGACGGAAACCAGGCGAAGCACATCCGCCAAAGCGTCTCTTACGTTCAACCCGGCCGGCAGGGAGACGGGTCTGAAGGAACCGGAAATGCGCGAATCGGTAAAGGTTTTCCGGGGTATGCTGCCGAGCAGGGCATCAAGATCGATATTTACCGGGGTGGAACCATCATGGGCATCATGCACTACGAAACGCATGTCACCGGTCACCTCTCCGAGAACTTCGCAGTTCACTTTTTCACGCCTGCAGATCGCCTTGAATTGCTCAATATTCCGGGGACTGATCAAAAGCCCCGCCCGTTCCTGGTATTCGGCCACGTAAATTTCAAGGACCGACATGGTCGGGTCCCCGACACGGATATTACGGATTTCAATGCGCCCGCCGGATTTCTCGACCAACTCCTTCAGCACGTTTGCCGGACCGCCGGCACCCTGGTCATGAATCACATCGATGATGCTCCTGCCGCCCATTTCGTTGCAGGCCCGGATCACCCGGTTCATTTTCTGCTCCATCTCCGCGTCACCGCGCTGCACCGCATCAAAATCGAGCTTTGAGACGTTCTCGCCCTGCAGCATGCTGGAAGCGGCACCGCCGCCGAACCCGACACGATAGGCCGGACCGCCGACCTGAATGATCAGCATGCCCTTTTCAGGTACCATTTTCTCGGTCAACCGCTCATCAATCTGGCCGAGGCCCGCGGTA
>JAHEMX010000362.1 GCA_024643445.1 Desulfobulbaceae bacterium
TTGCCTGGTAGCCACTAGTTTGGATTGGCGATCCGTCCTGCTCCTCTTTATCTTGTGATCAGTAGATTGAACTTTGCCACGGTTCTGCCCCTCCCCCGAGCCCGCTCCTAACTGGGGAGCTATTGCTTAGAGTACCCTGACGCTTTGATTGGGACGGTATGAGGGCACACAATTGTTTCTAGGTCGCAATGAGCTTCGGGCTTATTGCAACGTGCGGTGATTCGAAACACGACAAACAGGCACTTCTGAGTTTGTCGTCTATGGCCCGCACCAAAGCAGACACGCTCCGACGAGTTTAGCGGGACCCATTGTCGCTAAGCCTGCTTTGACGCTGCTTGGGTGCCAGGTGCAACTGAATTACCAAAGGTCTGAGCCTCAATAAGTGTTTGGTGCAGGACTCGCCTGTAGCCGAATATGAAATCCAAGACAGGATTCGTTGTCAAAGATCATTGCTGCTCATTGGCAGAAACGGGGGAATGCTCTTTCCCGTTAAAGGACTTTTTTACCTCTTGACAAGGGGAGGCCTTCTAAGGGTTAGGGTTCATTTATATTATCACGAAAATACTTCGCAACCAAATCACTGTGGGTCATAGCAATTAAGTGGCCTCCACCCTGCACAATATTTGTCTTATTTGTAGGTGGAAATATTACCCTGTCCTTGGAACCATGGATATGACACACCTTGCAGGAATAGTTTGCTAAACCTTCCCACTTGAAGATTGCCCGGCACATTGTTTTGATGAACTCAGGATCAGATTGCTCGAACATTGAAAATAGGACGCTATTGCTGGCGACAGCAGCTTTGCCAGAAAAATATTGAATGAGCTTGATTGGAGCAAAGTCTGCTAAGGCACTTAGCTTGTGTAATGTAGGATTGACATATGAGGGAGCAGTAGCGCTACCGATAAGTATTACCTTTTCTATACCGACAATTTTAGCTATTTGAACGGCAACCATACCGCCCAGTGAAGATCCGCCTACCACACATGTTTTGATGATTTTATGATTTTTTATAACTGACCTGGCGACAGCATCAATTGATACTTCACCATTATACGTCGGCCAATCAACATAAGATATGCCTTCAATTTCTTGAAACGAAGGATCTGAGTACATTCTAGAGTCTGCGCCCATTCCTGGGAGTATGATTGTTTTCATTAGACCCTAACGTCTATTAGCGACCAGTTCGTTTTCTGGGAGATATTCGCTCAATCGTAGTTTTTGACGCGTTTTTTGATCATGCCCTGATCGGTAGAAAGACCTGCAATGGAGTGGCAGGCCATATCTGCTATGTAACAGATATTCCGTTTATTATTGTTATTTTAGACTTTGATGTCGGGCTTTGCAAGAGAATTTGGTTAGACAAGAAGGAGTCGCTTTCCCCGGGTATATCCTAGTTAAGAAACTGTTCGGATAACAGCAAAATCAGTAATTTTTTTACTGGCCGAATGGGCCATAATTTCGTTTTTGACGAGATGTGGTGTTGGTTTTTCGGGTTATTCGCCAGTTATACGAACAGTTCGTATATCGGAAAAATATCAGCTTAGCAGTAAAATAGTAAAGTAATAACGATAGTATAAGTATGTTCGTTTTTCTGGTGAATTGAACTGATACGGTCTATAAGCGGTGCGGCTGAAGAATTTATTGGCTGGCGGTCAAGCGAGCCGGGCAAAAGGTCTTATTTTTTTTGGTGTATTCAAGACTGCTCAAGCAGGTACTTGGTGAACCGGCCGGCATTTCCCGTTACGCTGGGTGAAGGGTTGGCAGGAGTGCTGATTCCGGGCAGATTGTATCGATTGAATGCAAGACGGTTTTCGGCTAGGATGGAAAGCTTCATATCCAAAACACGTAACTGGAGATGGATGCTGCTTCCTGATGTGGCCGCAGGGCAGGCCCTCGTCACGTGAAACTGCCCGGGATGAGCGTTTATGATACTGAGTGGATTTGCCGATGAAGTGTCCGATGATCTGACGCTGCAGATCAAGGCCTTGAAAGAGCTGGGCTGGAACTATATCGATTTGAGAACGATCGGCGGAAAGAATGTCAGCAGCCTGAGTGATGAAGCGTTTGACCGGGTGCATCGGCAACTTGTCGAAAACGATATCGAAATAGCCTGCTTCGGCAGTACCATCGCCAACTGGGGCCGGGATGTCCGGGATGCCCTGGAGCTGGATTTGCTGGAGATGAAAAATTCCATCTGCCATATGAAAAAGGCGGGAGTCCGCTTCATCAGGATCATGAGCTACAAGATCGATTCCCCGGACAGGCTCGGCAGCGACCATGAAGCGCTCGTTATCGAAAACATCAGGCGGATCGTTGAACTGGCCGAAGAAAACGACGTTGTCTGCCTGCACGAAAATTGTGAGACCTGGGGAGGGCAGAGCTGCCACCACTCACTTCGTTTATTGGAAAAGATTGACTCACCGGCGCTGAAACTGGTCTTTGATACCGGCAACCCGGTCTCCATGCGTTATATCGCCGGAGATCCACCCTATGCGTACCAAAACTCCCTGAAATTTTTCCGGGAGGTCCGTGCACATGTCGCCTATCTTCATGTGAAAGATGCCAGATGGGTCGATAACAGCCTGCACTATACTTTTCCCGGTGAAGGACTGGGGAACGTGGCGGCGATACTGCGTCTGCTGAGCGAGGAGAAGATGGAGATACCGATTGCCATCGAACCGCATGTGGCGGTTGTTTTCCACGATCCGGCGATAAAGGCGTCGTCTGCAGAGCGCTGGCATAATTTTATAGACTACGGCAATCAGCTTGTTAGAATGGCAGAAGCGGCTGGAATCAATTTCAGCACAAGAAGATCATATTAACCGCATCAAAGGAGGTAGTACATGATAAGCCTAATGAGACGTTTCGTTTTTCTGGGTGTGGCTTCCGGATTGGTGGTTGGTCTGTTGTCTGTACAGGATGTTTCGGCGGAGAACGCCTGGAAACCCAATAAGCCGGTTAATCTTATCGTGCCATGGGGGGCCGGCGGGGCGACCGACGGCGTGTCCAGGCAGACGGCCATGGTTGTTGAACAATCACTCGGCCAGAAAATAGTCGTGGTCAACCAGCCCGGTGCATCCGGTTCCGTCGGGACGAAAAGTGTACTGGATAAACCGAAGGACGGGATGTACTGGACGGCAGGTGCGGTAAAGGATCTCGGCGTCTATAAAGTCCAGGGACTGCTCGATACCACCCTGGCCGACTGGGATATCTACCTGAATTTTGCCATTCCCAATGTCGTGGCCGTCAATGCCGACTCACCGTACAAGGATTTTGGCGAGCTGATCGCCGCCTTCAAGGCGAACCCCGGCAAGATCAAGGTCGCCACGGCCGGAGTCAATTCCGCCGGACATACCGCCATCGAGATGATCAAGACCTATACCGGCATCGACTATAAGCATGTCTCCTACGAAGGCGGCAACCCTGCCGTTATCGCCACGGTTGCCGGCGAGTGTGACGTTGTGCCGCAGCTGTCAAAAGAAGAGGTCGATATGCTCAAGGCCGGCAAGCTCAGGGCACTTGCCGTGCTCGCCGACGGACCGCTCAAGATCGACGGGTATGCCGAGGAGATTCCGTCGGTGAAAAAATGGATTCCTGAATTTGTCACCGCCCCGATCTATTTTGGTATCTTCGTGCCCAAGGGAGTTCCTCAGGAAGTGACGGATACCCTGAACACGATCTGGAAGGACAAGCTGGCCAGTGATGCGAGCCTGCAGACCTACGCCGCCCAGAATGCGATGATATTTGATCCGGCAACGGGTGAAGCGGCCATGAAGAAGGCTTTTCCTATGGTTCAGCTCGATGCCTGGATGAAGTTTGACAAGGGTGATGCTGTTGTGGATCCGTCGACGATCGGGATCCCGCGACCATAAAATCAACAACCCCTGAGCACCCGGCCAGTCTCCGGGTGCTCTCTTACCTCTTTATGACATCTGTATCGATGACCGATCCAAAGATGGTCAAGAAGGACTTTATCGCCGCTATCGTCCTGATTGCCTTCAGCCTGTCAGTCGTTGTTCTTTCCTATACCATGCCGCGCCTCGAGCGGCGCAGTATCGATCCGTTCTCGGCTCCCGGCGTGGTGCCGGGGATGATCGGCCTGGTCCTGCTCTGTCTGGCCCTGATACTTTTTGTCCGTTCCGTACGACAGGGCGGTTACCGCCTTTTTGACCGCAGAAGCGATGGTTCGGACCAGGCGGACCGGAAAGGGATCTTCGCCCGGGTTGTGCTGACCCTTGCGGTTTCACTGGTCTATGCGGTTGGTTTCCTCGGCCGGGTGAACTATTCTGTCGCAACCGCGCTTTATATTCTCGCCTTCATCTGTCTTTTCGAATACCGTCCCGGACAGGGCCTCTGGGCCCAGCGCAAGACATTTCTCTTTGGGCTGCTGCAGGCCGTGCTGGCATCACTGCTGATTACCCTTGTCTTCCAGAAGCTGTTCCTGGTCGATCTGCCGTGAGGCTGGCATGCTTGAGGGTCTGAACTATTTTATTGACGGGTTGTTCGAGTTTTTCACCGTGCTGACCCTGTTTGACGTGCTCTGGAGCACGCAGCTCGGCATCATTGTCGGCATG
>JAHEMX010000363.1 GCA_024643445.1 Desulfobulbaceae bacterium
CAGGGCGAAGATATTCTTCAAGAACGAAGGGGTCTCGCCCGTCGGCTCCCACAAGCCCAATACCGCAGTGGCCCAGGCCTACTACAACAAGCGGGAAGGGATAAAGAGATTGGCCACCGAGACCGGCGCCGGCCAGTGGGGCAGTGCGCTGGCCTTTGCCACCAACAAGTTCGGCCTTGAATGCAAGGTCTATATGGTGCGCATCTCGTTTGAGCAGAAACCGTACCGCAAATCGGTAATGCATACCTACGGGGCACAGGTGATCGCCAGCCCCAGCACGGAAACGAACAGCGGCAGGGCCATTCTGGCAAAGATGCCGGACACGCCCGGTTCTCTCGGCATAGCCATTTCCGAGGCCATTGAAGATGCCGCCACCAGGGATGATACCAACTACTCTCTGGGTTCTGTCTTGAACCATGTGATCCTGCACCAGTCCATCATCGGCCTGGAAGCGAAAAAACAGCTGGAACTCGCCGGTGAGAGCCCGGATGTGATCATCGGCTGCTGCGGCGGCGGTTCAAACTTCGCCGGCCTGGCGGTGCCCTTTATCCCCGACTACCTGGACGGCAAAAAAATCCGCTTTGTCGGTACCGAGCCCGCCTCCTGCCCGACACTGACCGGCGGCCTGCTCACCTATGATTTCGGTGATACCGCCCAGACGACGCCGCTGCTCTATATGCATACCCTCGGCCACGACTTCATTCCTCCGGGCATTCACGCGGGCGGACTGCGCTATCACGGCATGGCGCCCATCGTCTCGGCGATGGTACGGGAAAAAATGGTCGAACCGATCAGGCTGCAGCAGCTCGAATGTTTTGAAGCGGGCGTGCTGTTCGCCAGGACCGAGGGCATCATCCCGGCCCCGGAAACCTGTCATGCGATCAGGGGCGCCATCATTGAAGCAACCAGGGATCTGAACGAGCCGAAGACCATCCTCTTCAACTTTTCCGGTCATGGCCTGATCGACATGGCTTCCTATGACCGATATTTTGCCGGCGAACTGCACGACTTTGACTATCCGGCCGAACAGATTGCCGCCTCCATGGCCAATCTGCCAAAGGTGTAGAACGCTCCTCAGTCAGGAGTATCGGGCATTATGGTGAGAAACGGGCCCATAAAAATGAAGACTATCCTCATTTTATGGGCCTTTCTGTTATTCTCACACCCGGCCGGTGCAGACCCGGTCGAAGGGCGGCTCGCCTCGCTCATCACCTCTGGCGGCTGTATGGCCATGGCCGGCCGGCAGGAGATCGTCGCCTACGGGAGCACCAGCTCCTTTATCCCGGCCTCCACCATCAAGATCGCCACCACCCTTGCCGCGCTTGAGACCCTCGGGCCGTTGCATGCTTTCAAAACCGAATTCTATCTCCGCGACCACTCGATTTTGATCATAAAAGGCTACGGTGACCCGTTCCTGACCTCGGAGTACCTGCCGGCCATTGCAGCGGCCTTGCGGCAGCGTGGTATTGCATCTATCAGCAGCATCATCCTCGACGATTCGTTTTTTCAGCTCGAGGCTGCACCGGATGGAAGCGCCAACTCCGATAACCCCTATGATGCCCTCAACGCTGCCCTGGCCGTTAATTTCAACGCCCTGCCGCTGGTTAAATCGGCTGCAGGCGAGATTATTTCGGGGGAAGAACAGACGCCGTTATTACCCCTTATGCGTGAGGTCGGCGAAAATCTTGCACCGGGCAGCTACCGGCTGAACGTCTCCGCTTTCCCGCAGCAAGGTCCCGAGAGCAACATCCTGCGTTATGCGGCGGAATTATTTATCGCCCTGTTTCGCAGCGGCGGCATGGCGGTCGCCGATTCCTGGCAAAGAGGCACGACCGATTCTGCAGACGTCCTGCTTTATACCCATCAGAGCCCGAAGAATACCACAGAGGTTGTGCGGAGCTGCCTGCGCTATTCCAATAATTTCATCGCCAACCAGCTCTTTCTTCTGAGCGGCGCCAAACGCTATGGCCCGCCGGCAACCTGGAATAAAGGCAGAGACGCGATGAAGGTTTTTCTGCAGGAAAAGATCGGTCCCGGCTCAGAGATGCTTCATCTAGTCGAGGGTTCCGGACTTTCCAGCAAGAACAGGGCCACGCCCCGGGCAATGATACAACTGCTGCAGGCCTTCCGGCCCTACGCTTCCCTGCTCGAGGAAAAAGACGGCGTCCTGCTGAAATCAGGGACGTTGTCGGAGGTTTACAATTATGCAGGGTATTTCAAGAATGATACCGCCCTTGATCCATTTATCATCCTGCTCAATCAGCCTCTCAACAACAGGAAGGAAATCCTTTTTCTGCTCCGGCAGGCCACGACCCCCCGCAATTAAGGCGCAATTAAGGGGACAGTATACTTAATTAATCTATCGAAACGATTGAGGACCATTCTTCTCATATGCAAAAGACGGAGATGGAGCAATTAAGTATACTGTCCCCTTAATTCGCCTCATTACCGGCATGGCCAAATAATTACGGCAATAACAAAGCGTTGCTTATTTTTCCCGTATCCGATAATTTATTGGCTATGGGCATGTTTTTTGACAGGCAATTAAACGAGCCGGGCAGCCCGCGCATCCTTTTCGTCTACTATCCCTGTGGGAGAGGCAAATGAAAAATCGGCATGGAGTCACCTACCTGAAACCGGTCCTTTTTCTGGCAATCGTGAGTCTTCTCATTGTTGCCTGTACCACGCCGAAAGGCAATCCGGCAGAAGGTCAGCGCTGGTTCATGATGAACAACTGCTTCGCCTGCCACGGTCTCAACGGCGATAATGGCAAAGGACCGGTAATCCGGGGAATCGGCATCAGCTTCAGGAGCTTTATCTCCACGGTCAGAAACGCCAATTCCCCTATCATGCCTAAGTTTCCGGAATCAAAAATAACGGACCAGGAAGTCGCCGACATCTATGCCTGGCTGCAGGAAAAATAGTTCTCTTATTCAAGGTTGCCGGATTATTAAAAAATCCGGTCCAAAGACTTTCCTTCCGCCTGATAATGATTAGTAGTATCAGCAGCACCGCTTTTCGGGTAGTTATAACATTATCAGAGCTTTCACCAGCGTGTGAAGGCGAGGTTATTGCCGGCTGCAGCCCTGCACCGGCAGACACACATTATCATCACTACAGCCGTCTGGAGGAATTCCATGATAGAAAGTTTTTATAATCTGTTGACTATGTTTGGTTTTACCCATCCCATCCATCCTATCGTCGTGCACGTCCCGATGGGAATGGTAATCGGTGCGGTCGCATTCTCCCTGGCAAGTTATGTATGGACCAAAAAACATTTTGAACAGTCGGCCTATCATTGCATCCTCCTGGCTCTGATTTCAGTCATCCCCGTCTACATCGCCGGCCTGCTTGACTGGCAGCATGTTTTTGCCGGCGACTGGAGCAAATGGATTGTCATCAAGATGACGCTTGGCGCCGTGCTGACCGTCGTTCTTGCCTTTGCTGTCCAGCAGAAGCATCAGGGAGCCTCGAAAAACAAACTGTTCGTTATCTACCTGCTCTCTCTTGCCATCTGCGGAGGATTGGGATATTCCGGCGGCGAGTTGCTCTACGGTGGCTGATCACTGCCTGTTCGACAGCGACCGCTCTCCTGCTCGCAGGGGAGCCGGATACGGCCTGAGAAGTCATGACTGTTACCGCCATCCCTTCTGCTGCTCCATGGTGTTATGCGCCTGGCGGTTATAACGGACATACACGGAAATTATCGTGCACTCCAGGCGGTTCTCTCTGATATCACCGGACAAAATATCGCCCGCATCGTAAGCCTTGGAGACAATGTCGGCTATGGCCCCGAACCGGACGAGGTTGTCCGCACCCTGGTTCAGCATCGTATAACTTCAGTACGGGGTAATCACGAGCTGGCCCTGGTGAACCCGGCTTATCACAACCAGCTCAACCCGCCAACCAGACTCTCACTCGACCTCACCCGAGGTCTGCTCACGCAGGCGAGCCTGGACTGGCTGGCCGAACTCAAGCCCACACTCCAGCTAACAACCGGCACTGATGATGAAACCGGCCACCGTTGCCGTTTCGTCCACGGCTGTCCGCCTGACTCGACCACCACCTATCTTCTCAACCCGACGGTTGACAGGCTGCAGCATATCTTTGCCAGTTATCCGGAAGCAATCTGCTTCGCCGGGCACACCCACACCCTGGATATCTACGTCACCCACCCCGATGCTGCGGTCGAGCGGCTTTCTCTGCAAATCGGCAGAAGAAACCTGGCAAGAAACAGCCGCTACCTCATCATTCCAGGCAGCGTCGGACAACCCCGGGATACTATCAGTAACCGGGCCAAATATGCGATATGGGACCAGGATCTGAACAGTCTTGAAATACGCGCCATACCATACGATGTCGAGACAACGGTCAGGCTTATCAATGAGCGGGGCTTCCCGGCCTCAAACGGACTCAGGCTGCAATGGTGACAAAAAAACAGTGTATCGGCAGATACCAGATCATCAGGCGCCTCGGCAAAGGCGGAATGGGCATCGTCTACAAGGGGCTGGCTCCGGTCATCGACAAGGTGGTTGCCATCAAACGCCTCGATCCCTCTGAAGCAATGGAACTCA
>JAHEMX010000015.1:0-4301 GCA_024643445.1 Desulfobulbaceae bacterium
CGGGTGTCAATCTGCCGGTCGCTCGTGATTCAGCCGGATCTTCTGGTAATGGACGAGCCGACAAATCATCTCGATATCGAGGGCATTGTCTGGCTGGAAAAACTGCTCGCCGGTTCCTTCGCCTCAAGCCCCGCAGCTTTTATCATGGTCAGCCACGACCGGCGGTTCCTGGAAAGCAGTGTCAACCGGGTGGTGGAATTGTCGGCAACATACCCGTGCGGCACCTTCCAGGTGGCTGGAACCTACTCGGAGTTCCTGGAAAAAAGGCAGGAGTATCTGGCCCAGCAGAATATGCTGGAGGAGCGTCTGGCCAACAAAGCCAGGAGGGAAACGGAGTGGCTGCGGCGGGGACCGAAAGCGCGAACCACCAAGGCCCGTTATCGGATTGATGAGGCTTACCGGCTCCAGGATGAGTTGGATCGTGTGAGGATGCACAACCGGGCTGAAGGCAGGGTCTCGATAGATTTCGCCGCAACCGGAAGAAAAACCAAAAAACTGCTGGAAGCTTCTAAGATCGGTAAAAGCTACGATAAAGGTCCTCTTTTTTCCGGGCTGGATATGATACTCTCCCCCGGCAGTCGCATCGGCCTGGTGGGAAGAAATGGCTGCGGTAAATCTACCCTGATGAACATCCTTGCCTCTGCCGTCAGCAAAACATTTCTGCCGGACAGCGGCTCTGTGTCTGCTGCGGACGGGGTCCTGATAATTGATTTTAAACAGGATCGATCAAGCCTCGACCAGAAGTCTACCCTGCGACGGGCGCTGGCCCCGGAGGGCGATGCCATTGCGTTCAGGGATAGATCCGTCCATGTCGTGACCTGGGCGAAACGCTTTCTTTTTCGACCTGATCAACTGGAAACACCGGTTGAGCAACTATCAGGAGGTGAGCAGGCCCGGATACTGATCGCCGAACTGATGCGTCAGCCGGCGGATATTCTTCTGCTTGATGAACCTACCAATGACCTTGACATCGCCTCCCGTGATGTGCTTGAGGAAAGCCTGCATGAATTTGGCGGAGCGGTTGTACTGGTGAGTCATGACCGCTATCTGCTCGATCGGGTGTGTGACTGTGTACTTGGTTTTATCGGCGACGGTGAAGTATTCTATTATGGGGATTATCGCCAGTGGCTGAGTGATCTTGAAAAACGAGTCGATGACCGGAGTGAAAACGATTTGCCTGCCTTGAAGGGGCAAGCGCCTGCGGTAAAGCAGAAAAAGAGCGGCCGTTTATCGTATCTGGACCAGCGGGAGTACGACCTGATGGAGGAAAAGATACTGGCGGCGGAGGAAATCAGGGACCGGCTGGAGGGACGCATTATCGACCCGACTCTTGCCACAGACCCCGAAATGCTCCAGAAGACCTGGGATGAACTGGAACAGGCTCGCTCCGTTGTTGATCGCCTCTATGAACGCTGGAACGAACTGGAGGAGAAAAAGCAGGAGGGGGTATAGGTATAGGCTGAGCCGGCCAACGGTTAACAACTGATCCCGGGACAAGGGAAGAGCGTTTCTGTTTCGGCGTCTCTTCTGGCAGAGAGGGGGCAAATCCTGATGGACGAGGATGCTGGGGCTGTATCGGTAAACGGCTCAGATCAGGACATGCCGAGATAGGCCTTCTGCAACTCCTCGTTGTCTTTCAGATTGGCAGCACTGTCGCTGATGGTGATCTCTCCCGTTTGCAGAACATAGCCGCGGTGGGCAATGGAAAGGGCCATCAGGGCGTTCTGTTCCACGAGAAGGATCGTTGTTCCCCGGTCGTTTAATTTCTTGATAATATCAAAGATAAGCTCGACGAGAATAGGGGCCAGGCCCATTGATGGCTCATCGAGCATCAGTAAATGCGGGTCCATCATCAGTCCCCGGGCGATGGCGAGCATCTGCTGCTCACCACCGGATAGGGTTCCTCCGTATTGGTCGATACGTTCTTTTAATCGCGGAAAAAGTGAAAAGCCGTTCTCCATTCTCTCGGCAATGACGGAGGAATCCTTGACGGTGTAGGCTCCCATCTCAAGGTTTTCCTTAACCGTCAGTGTCGGGAAAATACCGCGTCCCTCCGGTACATGGATCATGCCCGAGTTGACAATCTCATGCGGCTCTTTTTTTGAGATGTCCTTACCCTCGAAAAGAACTCTTCCTGCCCGGGGGTGGATCATGCCGGAGATGGTTCGTAAAACCGTGCTTTTCCCAGCGCCGTTTGAGCCGATGAGCGTGACGATTTCTCCTTCGTTGACTTCTATGGAGACTCCTTTTATCGCGTGAATATGACCATAATAGCTATTAATCTTCTCCAGTTTAAGCAGGCTCATCTGATTTTCTCCTCGTGCTGGTCGGCGACTGCTCCGCGCCCGAGATAAGCCTCAATAACACGCGTGTTGGAACGGATTTCGGCAGGAGTCCCTTCAGCAATTTTCTCTCCGTAATCCATGACGCAGATATCCTCGGAGATTTTCATGACAACGCGCATATCGTGCTCGATCAACAGGATCGTGATTCCCATATCATCCCGTATCTCCCGAAAGAGCTGGGTTATCCGATCGGTTTCCTGGGGATTCATGCCGGCTGCCGGCTCGTCGAGGAGCAAAAGCTGTGGATCAGCGGCCAGAGCCCGGGCGATCTCAAGTCTGCGCTGATCGCCGTAGGGCAGGTTCTTGGCAAGTTCATTACCCACATTTTTGAGACCAACATATTTCATCAGTCGAAGTGCCTTTTGCTCGCCTTTTTCCTCTTCAGTGCGGTAGGAAGGACTTCTGAAGAGGGCCTGGAGCGCGGATTGCTTCAAGGTAACGTGCATTCCCACCAGGATGTTTTCAATCACCGTCATTTCCTGAAACAAACGGATATTCTGAAATGTCCGGGCAATACCCTTTGCCGCGATTTTGTCGGTCGAGAGTCCAACGAGGGATTTGTTATTAAATTTTATCGATCCGGAATCCGGCTTGTAAATTCCTGTCAGGGTATTGAAAAATGTCGTTTTACCGGCACCATTGGGTCCGATGATCGAAACGATACGCCCCTTTTCCAAGGAGAAGGTGATATCGCTGATTGCTTTCAGGCCACCAAAGGTCTTGGTCATGTTTTTAATTTCAAGTAATGCCATGATCTTCCCCTCTCGTTATTTTGACTCTTCCTGATCGAGCTTTCGCTTACGCCGGGTGGTGGGTATTAATCCGCCCGGCCGGAAGATCATCATAAGGATAAGGATGAGGCCAAACAGCATGCGCTGGTATTTTGCGGGGTCAAGCTGCGTTGACAGGTCCTTCCAGGCAAAATTTATGATCGGTATAATGGCATCGCTCTGCCGTAATTCATTGAGATAAAGAGAGAATCCCTGGAGGACCTGGAGATTGAGAATGGTGATCGTCGCGGCTCCCAGAATAACTCCCGGAATACTGCCCGCTCCGCCGAGAATGACCATGGCAAGGACGCCGATTGACTGCATGAAGGAAAAAGATTCAGGACTGATAAAGGTCCGGTTTGCGGCGAGCAGCACCCCCATAATGCCGGCAAAGGATGCGCCGACGGCAAAGGCCGAAAGTTTTGTCCTGACCAGTGGTATCCCCATGGCAATAGCTGCCGTTTCATCTTCGCGTACCGCTGTCCATGCCCGGCCCATTTTTGAATCGTCGAGTCGACGCGTTACAAAAATAATGACAATGATCACGATGAGTGCGAACACGTAGAACATCAGATTGTACATGTGGGCGGCACTCACCTCGTGCCCGACTATTGGACCGAAAACAGTATTGAACCAGTCGACCACAAAATCCGGCATTGTTGGTCTCTGGATAGGAGTAATTCCCTGGGGACCGTTGGTGAAATTGAGCGGCTTATCGAGGTTATTGGCCATGACCCTGATAACTTCGCCAAAGCCCAGGGTGACAATGGCAAGATAATCTCCTCTGACCCTCAGGACCGGAAGGCCAAGGAGAATTCCCACCAGCGCCGCGACGATGACCCCGAGAATGAGAAACAGGTAAAAGGTGTCTCCGGCCAGCAGAAACGGAAGATCAGACGGTTGGGTGCCCGGGGCGTAGTGGAGCACATAAAATTGTTGCGAACCGAAAAAGGCCCACAGGTAGGCGCCGACCGCGTAGAATGCCACGTACCCGAGATCCAGAAGACCGGCAAAGCCAACCACGATATTGAGACCCAGGGCCAGGGCGGCAAACACCGAGATCTGGAAAATAACCTCCAGGTAAAAGATGTTCCTGACGCCGACGATCGGAAAAATGATCAGGGCAAGCACGGCCCCTGCAATAAACTTGAAGCGCAGGTCGGTTTTGAAAAAATAGAGTGATAAA
>JAHEMX010000015.1:4311-17385 GCA_024643445.1 Desulfobulbaceae bacterium
CGTGACAATATGCGCGATAATGATAAAGTAGGGCAGTCGCCCCTGGTTCAATCTGTTAAACAATTCCTTGAGATAGAATGAAACCATGCGACTCTCCTAAGCTTTCTGGCCAACATTTTTGCCCATCAGCCCTTGTGGACGGAATATGAGCACCAGGATAAGGATACTGAAGGCAAAGATATCCTTGTATTCAGATCCCGCGGCTCCCATGGTGAATACTCCCATGTAGGAACCAGCAAATGTTTCGAGCATGCCAAGGACGATGCCGCCGAGAAGTGCCCCGGTCAAATTTCCGATACCGCCGAGAACCGCGGCGGTGAAAGCTTTCAAACCGGGGAAGAAACCGACAAAAGGGTCAATCCGGGTAAACTTCAAGGCATAAAGGACACCGGCGGCGCCACCGAGCAGGCCGCCTACCAGAAATACCGTGGAAATGATTCGGTTGACATTGATACCCATCAGGCTGGCAGTTGCACGATCCTGGGCGACGGCCCGCATTGCTTTTCCGATCCGGGTGGCGTTTACCAGATAGTTCAGTCCAACCAGCATAAGAACGGCAGCTCCGATGACGATAATCGACTTGATCGAGATTCCCAGGATGAGTTTTGAGGAACCCATGGCAAATTTTCCAAAAATGATGCGGGAATCGAAATTTCCAAAAGTCGGTATAATCCGGTTAAACTGTCCGGTTGTCAGACTTTCAATCAAACGGATAACGTCCTGCAGCAGAAACGAGACACCGATGGCCGAGATAAGCGGGACAAGGCGCGGAGCACCGCGCAGCGGGCGATAGGCGATCCTCTCAACGGACATGGCGAGAAATCCGGCAGCGAGCATGCCCAGGATAATGGCCAGGGTCAGATAGGCGTACGCCATTCCCAGTGTCGCTCCGGCCAGAACTCCGGTTGAGTCGAGGGCAATGAGCAGTTCGACCCCGACGAACGCGCCTACCGCAAAAATCTCACTATGGGCAAAGTTGATGAACTCCAGAACGCCGTAAACCATGGTGTAACCAAGGGCAATGGCTGCATAGACAAAGCCGATGGTCAGACCGTCTATCACCACCTGCGGCAGGTTAAGCAGGGTGTAGGTGTAGAGCGTTACGCCATACTTGTCCATGAGGCTGGCCCCGACAAGCGTATTATCGAGTGCCAGTGCCAGGGCGAGAGCGATGGAGGACATCAGAGCCGCGCTGCCGAAGGAAAAAGCAAGCAGCTGACCGATTGGCCGCAGCAATTCGTAAAAATTGATGTATCCGAGGAATCGTTTCATAAACACTCCCTAAAGAAAAAATCGTCCGGCCTTTTATAGCAGATATAAAAGGCCGGAGTAAACAATTTAGGAAGTTTTATTGAGGCGGAGCGATTTCGAGTGTCTTGACAATCTCGTTCGCACTCCATTTCATTGGATCTTTTGATTTTACCTGAATAACAAAATACTGAGCTTTTTCCGGATCGCCAATTGCGTTGAAGGTGAATGTACCGGTGATACCTTTGAATTCTTTCAGCTCGCGTACGGCCTTGGCAACTGCTTCACGGGTGGGGACTTCGTTATTATTTGCTTTAGCTGCGTTTTCTATGGCCTTGAGAGCGATTGCCATGGAGTCATAGGACTGGGCAGCAAAAGGCTGAGGATCAGCATCGTTGTATTTGGCTTTGAAATCCTTGATGAATTTCTCGGTTCCTGCATACACGGTAGCGGGACCTGAAACGGTCGAGTAGAAGGTGCCGCCGCCGGCGATAAGTGTGTCACCGCCAATTTTTGCAGCATCAGATGAATCGAACCCATCGTCACTCAGGAAAATACCCTCATAGCCTCTTTCGCGTGCCTGCTTGAAGAGTACTGCTGCCTGAAATGCCATACCGCCGAAGTAAACCAGATCAGGGTTACCCGCGACTACCGGTGAGAGCAGGGCATCGAAATTGGCTTTTTCTTCGGTTCCTTCAAAACCTAAAACCTTGATACCGTTCTCTTCCGCTCTTTTTCGGAAAAATTCAGCAATTCCCTGTCCATAGGCGGTCTTGTCATGGACAACAAATACCCTTTTGACGCCCTGAGCTTTGGCAAAATCCGCACCAACAACACCCTGTACGTCATCACGTCCAACGATACGGTTTACTTCAAGATAACCGCGGGTTGTCACTTTCGGGTTGGTGTTGGCCGGGGAGACGTTTGCCAGACCTGAGGTGTGATACACCTCAGAAGATGGGATCTGAACGCCGGAGTTATAATGCCCGACTATTGCCAGAATTGCAGGGTCGGAAACGATACGTTTGGCGTTTGCCACACCGGTATCGGGATTTGCCTGGTCATCAAAAGGAGCGAGCTCTACTTTGAAGCCCATAGCTGCCAGAGGACCGCCAAGCTGTTCAAGGCCCAGTTCAGCACCGCGCTTGATGTCAACACCGACAACCGACTGATCGCCAGACAATGGCGACTGGGTGGCAATCTTGATTGATTTGTCTGCAGCTCCTGCTGAGCTGCACAGTGCAAGTGTCATACTTGCCGCAACCATCATTGAAAAAGCGGAAAATCTTTTCTTTGACATACTTTTTTCCTCCTTTGAATTGAGAATGACATTCTTTCCATTTTGTACACCATCTCAGGAGTCATGGTAATACTTCAGGAAGCTGCCATGACCATACGGTGAAATGGTATTCCCTCTTTACCCCATCTGTAGTGGTTGTGTAACGGAAAAACGAGAAAACGGATTATACCTGAATCAAATACAATTTGAAATAGTCACCAATCATCAGGCACTTTTTCCGTCGAGATGATTATGCTAGCTGATTGGCAGGATTTACGCAACTAAACTGAGCAGGGTTCAGGTCATGAAAATGATCAAGGAGCAGGGACTGATCTAGGAGCTGTGGCTCGGCCCTGTCCCGAGGATCGTTCAGAAGAGCTTTGCGGGTTTCCGGAAGGAGAATAAAGGTGAAGGCCCTTATCAAGTGGCAAGAGTGCTCGTCGAGCAGAGCGCGAATCAGTTGTTTCAGGCCGGCAACCGGATCAGTGCTGAAGAGATCAGGAACGATTACTTTGATAGGGATATGACCTTCCGTTTTTCTGCTGTTCCGTCAGCACCGCGGTATTGTCCGCAACGGGACCTTTTTTGCGGTGCCGGAGCCCGTCCGGGATAAGCGGGAAAAAATCTATTATTCGGTTATTTCCCGAACCCAGGCCAGTGCGGCTGCAACCTTTGGAAAGCCGATGGTTGAGATCAGAACCAGCAGGGCATGTTCAATTTCCTCTTTACTTGCTCCTTCTGCCAGTGCTCTTCTGGTATGGGAATGAACAGAACCAGTGGACTGAGCGGAAGCGGCAACGGCAAGCTGGATCAGTTCTGTTGTTTTTTTGTCCAGAGGGCCGGCGTCCCGTATGGTCGAACCGAGATTTTCAACGGCCGTCATGACGTCCGGGAAACGTCCTTTGAGGAAATGATAATGCTTGCTCACCACTTTTTTATCTGCCATGTTGCTGCCCTCCTTCAGCGGACGATTATTCATCCACTGGCTTTTGACCGGGAAATCCTTCTATCATACGGATAATCCGGAAATAATTTTCAAATACCGTGCGCACCACGGCAACGTAGTTGGACTGGGCCCGGGTCAGGTTTGACACCGCATCCAGCAGATCGAGCTGACGCTGCAGCCCTTCTTTATATTTCAGTTCGGTAATACGAAGATTCTCTTCAGCATAGAGAATATCTTCCCGTGCAACTTCGACATTAACCATGCTGATATCATAATCAACAAAAGCTTTTTTCAACTCGGTCTTGAACACATTCTGCAGTTCGGCAAGATCATATTTGATTGAGCGGGCTTCAGCCCTGTTCCTGGCAATTTTTGCCTCGTCGCCGAATCCGTCAAAGAGGTTGTAGGACAAGACCAGTTCGGCCCGTAGTTCTTCGTCGGTAAAATCGCCCTGACCGTTCAGCAGGCTGTCGTCATAATTCCGGTAGCTGCCCACCAGATCGAAACGCGGATAATAAGAGCCGCGCTGGGCGCTTGCCAGAAGTTCCGCTGATTGGGCCAGGCCTTTCAGCACCTTTAATTCACTGCGCCGGGTCAGCATCTGCTGTTCATAGTCCTCATTTGGCCCAAGGGTCGGTGTTGCCTGGAATTCCTTGAAATCAAGCGTGTCGTAGGCAATGTCCAGATCGATTTCACGGGCCAGATCGTAGACCGCCTTCTCAAGATCGGCCTGCTCTTTCTTGACGGTGAGATCGGCGTTGTCGTAGTCGACCTTGAATTTCAGAACCGCATTCTTATCGAGCAGGCCAACCTCGAAACGATTTTTGCCGTCCTGGTAGAGTTCCTGCAGCGTCTTATTGGTATCCTGGGCAACTTTTAATCGTGCCTGTTGATTAAATACTGCCAGGTACCTCAAGGCAACCGCCAGCTGAAGATCCTGTTCGATGCTGTGCAGCCGGTTACTCTCGACCTCTTTCAGAACTTCGGCTGAACTGATCGCGTATTTATCCTTGTAACCGGTAAAGATATTCCAGCTGACAACGGTGGAGACAACACTGTTTTCCCGCTTTTCCGCGGCGCTCGGTTCGTCAATGGTATAGGTCCTGTAGCCGAAATCGAGGGAGGGATAATAGCCGCTTTTGGCAATCCTGATATCCTCGGCACTTTTTTCTATGTTGGTCTGATACCGTTTGACCAGGGCACGGTTGGCAAGGGCGGAGAGCTGCATTTCCTCAAGGGACAGTGCTGAAACTGCTTGCGGAAGCAGGAGAAATGCCAGGATTAAGCTATATCGTCTCATTGTTTCTACTCCTTTCAAAACCGATGACAAAGGCGAGCAGGGCCGGCACGACAAAAAGGGTAAACAGTGTCGACAGGGCAAGACCGCCCAGCAGGATGGAGCCGAGTCCGCGATACAGTTCAGAACCTGATCCCGTTGAAAGAACCAGTGGGGTCATGGCCAGAATCGAGGTGGTGGCACTCATGAAAATCGGACGAATTCTGGTCCTGACCGCCTCGGAGATAGCTGTCACCCCGCTCAAATCGTTGTAACGAACATTGTTAAGGGACTGGTGAACGATGAGAATGGCATTATTCACCACAGTTCCTATCAGAATAATAAAGCCGAGCATGGCCAGGACATCAAAGCCCTGCGGGGCGATAAAACGGTTTACTGCAAGAAGTCCGATGATGCCGCCTGCGGCGGCAAGAGGAACACTGAACAGGATAATGAACGGATAAATAAAGTTTTCAAACAGGGCGGCCATGAGCAGATAGGTGATCAGCAGGGCCAGCAGCAGATTCCACTGCAGGGCTTTGCCTGTCTCCGCCAGTTTGTCGGCATTGCCTCCGATGGTGATCTCGAGATTTTCGAGTTTTCCTTCCTGCTTCATGCTGCCGATAATCTTGTTCTCGATGGTATCCATTGCTTCCTGCAATGGCAGGCTGGTGGCAGGGGTGACCTGCAGCGTGATGGTTCTTTTCCTTTCCAGGTGATTGATCTGCGGCATGCCTTCACTATAGACAAGATCAGCAATGTCGCCGACTTTGATGAGGTCGCCAAAGCGGTTGACGACCGTCGCGTTCAGGATTTTTTCCGGCGAATCAAAGCGTTCGTCGCTGCCCTTGAGGACCAGGTCGATCTGCTTTATGCCTTCGGGGCGGTATTCGTCGATCTTTCTGCCATCCATCAGGATATCCACGTAGACCCCAAGATCGCTTTCGCTCAAGCCATTAGCCGCCAGCCGCTCCTTGTTGGGTTTCACCCTGATTTCAGGGTAACTGGTTTCAAGGGAGGGAACGGGGCGGACCTGTGAGCCGGGAAGCTGCTGGCTGATGGCGCCATAGAGCGTCCTGCCGGCAGCGACAATGGCGTCCATGTCCTCACCGGAGATATTTACCTCTACCGATCTTCCCTGGCCGATACCACGCTCAAATATCCCCGCCTGCAGGGATACCCCGAAAACGCCCGGAATAGAATTCATGATCCGGCTGAACAGCGGCATCAACTCCCTGGCCCGTGTCTCATGGGTCGAGATGCCGCCAAACAGCGTGAAACGGTCGGCTCCGACGAAGAACATGTCCTTTATCTGCGGAATGCCGTCTTTATTATCCTCCCTGAAATAGGGTTCTGCCTGCTGGTAGAGAGTGGTGCCGATCTCGCGGTATTTTTCCACCGAATAACCCGGGGGCGGAACAAGGATATTGAGAATCAGGTTGCGGTTGCCAAGAGGCAGATATTCAGCGCTCGGCAGAAGCCAGAAGACAATAGAAACCGATAGGGAAGTGAAGAGTACGACGGTGAAGATACGGGTAATCACGTTTTTCAGACATACATCGGAACATTTCATCAGCCCGTTGAGAAACAGGGGGCCGATGATCGATTTCTGCAGCCGGTTTCCACGTTTTTCCTTTTTATCGTCTCGTCGGTAGAAAATGTTGATCAGGGTCGGGATGACGGTAACGGAGACGAGAAAGCTGATCATGATCGAAAAGGTAATGGCAATGGCGATATCGCGAAACAGCTGCCCCGCCTCCTCCTGCATGAAAATGACCGGTACAAAGACCGCAACGGTTGTGGCGGTTGAGGCAAAAACGGCTCCCCAGACCTCCTTGGCGCCTTCGAGTGCTGCCTGATAGGCCTTTTTCCCAAGTTTTCGGTGCCGGTCGATATTCTCCAGCACCACGATGGAGTTGTCAACCAGCATACCGACCGCAAAGGAAATACCGGCAAGGCTGACGACATTGAGGCTCCGGTAGGATATCCACAGGAAAATGAAGGTTCCGATTACCGAGATCGGAATGGCAAGCGCCGTTATCATTGTCGAGCGCATGGAGCGAAGAAAGGTGAGCAGGACAAGAACGGCCAGCAGACCGCCGACGGCCACGTTCTGCTTGACCAGGTTAATCGCCGTGTTGATATAGGGTCGCTGGTCATAGACCATATCAATATAGAGGCCGTTTTCACCGAGGATGGTCCTGTTCAGACGCTCAACCTCCTTTTCAACGTTATCGGTCATGGTGAGGACATTGGTGCCCGGTTCCTTGCGGATACCGACAACGATGATCTGATCACCATTATGCAGAACGGCGCCGGTTTCCTTTTTGTAACCCCGGGATACCGTGGCAATGTCCCTCAGGTATACCCGTTTGAGGCCGTCCTCATATACCACCACATTGAGTGCATCCTCGGGAGACTGGAACTGTCCGATAGTACGGACCCGGTAATTTTTCCGGCCGATTCCCAGCACACCGGCGGAAATAGTTGCATTTGCCTTGGTAAGGGCTCCCGAGAGCTGGTCGATGGTGACCTTGTGCTGGGCCATCTTCTGGATATCCAGCTCAACGTGCAGCTCGTTTTCCGTGCCGCCGAAAGCGAAGATTGAACCAACGCCTTTGACGCGTTCAAGATGCTGCCGCACATTGTCTTCAAAAAAAGTCCGGTAAATATTGATGTGATTCCTGTTTTCCGGTTTTGTCCGCAGCATCATCCAGATCACCGGCGAACTGTTGGCGCCGGCCGCCTCAATTTTCGGGCGCTTGGCGTTGTCCGGATAATTCGATACCTCGTTCAGTTTGTTGGAGACGCGAAGCAGGGCATCATCGAGGTTGGTGCCAAGAACAAAGGAAAGGGTGACTTCTCCAAGGTTGTTGTAGCTGGAACTCTCCATTTCAGTAAGTCCCTGCAGTCCCTTGAGAGCCTCTTCCTGCTTTTCAATGATCTCTTTTTCAATCTCGTATGGTGTTGCCCCGCCCCAGCTAGTCTGCACGGTAATGCGGGGCGTCTCAACGTCAGGCGTAAGCTGGATCGGCAGGTTGTTCAGGCCGATGAGACCGAAGGTCACCAGCAGGATGACGCCGACAATAACGGTTACCGGTTTGTTGAGCGCATATCTGACAATGTCCATTGGTCATTCTCCTGCAACAACGACAGGCTGATCCGGGCGCAGCCGCTCATTTCCTTCGATCACGAGCATCATTTTCGGCTGAATATAATCGTTATCAACCCCGACACGATCTCCAAGGTAGGCGACGATGTTGACCGGGAGAATCGCCGCCTTGCCGTCCTTGACGGTATAAACAAAATCTTTTCCCTGGAATTTGATCACCGCCGCCCTGCTGAAAATCCTCATGTTCTGCCGATGACTGACGGGCACGGAAACGGTGACCGAAAGATTCTGGGCGACAAGGGGCAGGGGGGGGATGGAGATCTTCAGGAATACATTCTTGGTCTTCATGTCGGCAACCGGATCGATATCGACAATGTTCCCCTGCACTTCCTTGTCAAAGGCGTTGACAAGGACCGGAACGGCTGCTCCGCGCTCGATGAATTTCAGGGTTGTTTCGGCGATTGGTGCCCTGACATAGAGTTCGTCGCTGGAACCGATTGAGACCAGCTCTTTTCCCGGCTGAACCCAGCTTCCCGAATCGACATCCTTGCTGAGGATAATACCGGCAAATGGTGCGACTATAATGCTGCGCTGTTTCTGGATCAGCAGTTTTTGCAGCGTATCCTCGATTGCCTGCTTTTCTATCTGGGCGTCCTGGAAGGTAAACAGGGCATCATCATATTCCTTCTCGCTGACTCCGGACTTGTCGAAGAGCCGCTCAAGACGATTATAGTTCTTTTTCGCGTTGGCGATACGGAGCTCAGTTCGCTTGATCAGTGACTTCTGGTAGGCTATTTCTTTCTCAAGTATCTCCGTGTTCAGTACGACCAACGTATCACCTTCTTTGACCTTGTCTCCCTGTTTGACATCGACACGTTTGACCAGACCGGCGATCTCTGTTGATATCTGGCTGATCCGGTCATAGTAGAGAACCCCGATAACGGTCGTCGTCTGGGCAACTTCTTCCTGAACAACCGCAGCTACCCGAACTTTTGACGGTGGGGGCCCGTCTGCCGCATGGGCGGGCCTGAAGCCCGGCAGCAACAGGGACAGGGTAATCAGCGCGCCGATAACATAGCTTTTTCTACTCATTTTCGTCTCCACGATATTCTGATAATCGCTGTAAATTGGTGTTGATCCGGCCAAGAACTTTTTTGAAAACCGCCACGTCAGCCGGCCTGATATCTTCTTCAATCCTGGCCGAAATGGTGGTAAACAGGCTTGCTACCTCAGCGCTCAGGCGCTGCCCGTTTTGTGTCTGGAAAACGAGAGAGGAACGTCTGTCATCCGGGTTATCCCGGCGAATGATCAGTTCTTTCTTTTCCAGCCGGTCCAGGATACGGGTGATGTTTGCCGGGTTTTTTCCGACGAGATCACAGAGTTCGCTTTGCGGGCGGCCGGTTGAGATATCCATGTTTTTCAGTAGAACGGCCTGCTCGCTGGTGAGGTGGTATGGTTTCAGCACACGTTCGACATGGTTTCGCATGGTCTGCGCTGTCAGGTAAATCAGACGGCCAAGAGCGTCATGTTTGCGTGTAGTCATCGGCTACCTCCTGGATAATTGACGAGGCAAATATTAATAGGGCAATTAGTTTTGTCAACACATTTATTCCTGCTTTGCAGGTAGGTCGTTTCCCTGGCAGTTCATACTGTTATAACTCCCTTAACCGTGTCTTAGTCGCTGGCTCAAATATGTTCACTGCTACTAAAATGATGGTAAAAAGGCGCCTGGTTGTGATACGTATAGCGTGACAGTCTGCATTCGTCTCCGGGTGCAGTAGGGATAAAGGATGTATCAGCGATTAAGGGAATAGCATGGCAATCTATTATATGGACGGGACGTTTGTGCCGGAAACAGAAGCGACACTGCCGGTTTCTGATCTTATCATCCTGCGCGGTTATGGGGTTTTTGATTTTCTCAGAACCTACGGTGGCAGGCCCTTTCACCTCGACGCCCATATCAGGCGACTGCTTAACTCGGCTCGGCTTATCGGCCTTTCCTGTCCGTGGCGTTTTCAGGAGATAGAGGATATCGTCACCGAGACCCTGGCCAGAAATAATTTTCCTGAAGCAAATGTACGCCTGATGATAACGGGAGGCGACAGTGCTGATTCGATTACGCCGGGTGAGAAGCCGCGGCTCCTGGTAATGGTCACCGCTCTGAAGACCTTTCCCGAGGCATGGTATGCAACAGGCGTGAAGATCAGCACGACAGACGTGACGCGTTTTATCCCGGGGGCCAAAAGTATCGATTATATCCGGGGGATTCTCGCGCTGCATGAGGCGCATAGTATCGGAGCCGTCGAAGCGATCTACGTCGATGACCGGGGGCGGGTGCTTGAGGGGACAACATCAAATATCTTCGCAGTCATTGGCGGACAACTGGTAACACCGCCAGATGATATCCTGCCGGGTGTTACCCGTGACGTGACACTTGATCTTGTCAGGCCGCAGGCGACGCCACAACTGCGGCCGCTGACCAGGGCCGAGCTTTACCGTGCCGAGGAGGTCTTCCTTTCGTCATCAAACAAGGAGATCATGCCGGTCGTCCAGGTTGACGGCAAGATCATTGGCAACGGCAGCCCGGGAGCGATGACGCGACAGATTATGGGCTTGTTCAGAGACTATACCACAAGCTACGCGAGTAAGCGTTGACAACGGGCGAATAGGCGATTGTACAACAAGTTTTCCCCGGTTTCTTTCAGGTGACTGTCCGGAGGGTTTCCGGATGGCTCTGGAGCGTTTTTGGGTCCGGGGATTTGATGAACGGCCGCTCGATATAGGAATAGGTAAAGGCCGAGATGGTGTAACTCGCCAGCCCTGCCAGAACAAACAGCAGTATGCCGACCGGGTAATAGTTGGCAAAATACATGGTGATGCCGCGCACACAACTGATCATCATCGGATGCAGGAGATAGAAACTGAATCCGACCAGCCCCACTGCCCGGAGGGGAAGAAGATTCATCAGCCGGTCAAGACTGGTGCCCCTGGCAAAGAGTGTAAAAAGTATGAAGAGGCCGGCCCCGAGACCGAACCAGCCCGGCCGTGTTGAAATATCAACAGTCTCAGTTCCCGGAATGATATGTGCTGATATGAGCAGACAGATCAGCAGAAGTACCAGCCCAGAGATGGAAAAAAAACGTCTGAATCCGGCGCCTTCAACGCGACAGGAAAAGCGGTCGCGGGCCCAGTTGTAGATATACGACATCAGGACGCCGATCAGGAAAACGCCAACGAACGGTCTGAGGGTGACGTTGTCGCCGTAGAGCGGCACGACATCGATGGTGATAAAACGGTTCGACAGGTAGGCGGTAAGTCCCAGGAAAATGATGGCAAGACCCCGTTTGTTTCTGAAGAAGACGGCGCTTGCGGCCATAACAAGAGGGAGGAGCAGGTAGAAAAACATTTCCTGGGCTACCGTCCAGTAATGGCCGTCGGCCTCAAGAAACAGGTAATGCCTGATGGCAACCTCAAACTTGCCCAGAAAGAGAAGCGTCACCGTGATCACGGTATAGTACATCGGCACGATCCGTTTGATCCTTCGCGTGATATAGTGACACATGTAGGAGTAGGACAGTGCCCGCCCGGGTTGCTGGATGAACGGGGTCGCAAGCAGGAAACCGCTCAGACAGAAAAACAGCCATACCCCGAAGACACCGCCGCCTTTCATGACGCCGGTATGCTGGCCGAGTACCAGCAGGGCGGCCATTCCCCGAATGCCGTCGAGGGCGCCGACGTTTGCGCCGGAGGAGGAGCGCTTAGCATTGATGTCGGCAAAGGCGGGGAAGGTCAGCATGGGTTGGTGGGAGACAAAAACAACCGCCAGTAAGGCGATCATGAGCGGCAGAATGGTGGACAGAAAATAATTGTCTACCATCATCTCTCCGCTAAAGACAATAAACGGATCGGTTGATGCGGTTTTAACCAGCACATGATCCTGTTCGAGCGAGAAGGCGTCAATATTGTCGTTTGGCTTGAAATTGTTATAGATCTGCCGGTAGTCAAAGGTGATGTCCGGACCGTAGTAGCTGACAAGCGTAATGGCGAACAGTTTCATCGCCCCCGGTTCGGTGCCGGTATCAATCCTGATCTTTCTGGCAACATGATCGCTCAGGAATACCGGTTTGACCGCCCTGATCCCCCGGGCATATCTCTGTGAACGTTTCGAATACTCGGCCCTGAAGCCGTCGCCGTGTATGCCGCTGGAATAATAGACGTCAATGACATCGTCATGGTCAAATTCCGCATCGATTTTCATCACGGTAAAGCTTGACAGGGCGACGTAGGAGATGACAAGTTTCAGCCCGGTAAAGATACAGGCGCCAAGCGCTATTTTAAGCCAGAAAGATACAGGATACTTCATTGTAATCGCATCGTGTGCCTAATTGGTATTGTCCGTTATTCTGCTGATTCTGAGGGAATGCTGTATAAAGGGCAAATATATAGCGCGCTCACAGAAAAAAACATCAGTTTTCTGAGCTCTTACCTGCCTTCACCCTGCTGCAGGGTCTTTTCAGGGCGCTGCACGGCGGATCTGCAAAGCCGGCACTGTTTCACCGTGCCGGTCGGCGAGGCGCTGCGGTCTGCTTTTTAACTTTTGCCGAACAGAGGTTTGCAATACAATACCGATATGGACTGTTTCTGAGTTAGCTGTCTGAGAGGAGGTTCCCCGGCGCCTGCAGCCATAAAGAGTGTTTGGATGCCTCATTATCAGTGAGACGGATCATGCTTAAATACCCTCCCATCATGTTCACGGTGGTGTCTTTTCTGATGCCGGCTGCCGCGTTTCCGGAAGCCGGCTACCGACCGCAGGCCTGGGGCTCGAAGACCTGGAAGGGACCCGGCAGACCACCTCACTGGTCGTCGGCCCCTCGCCGGCCTGTCGACCGCAAGAAAGACGGATACGGGGTCGGCTTCACCCTTTCTCATCCCGGGATATTTTCAGCAGGCTGGCCAAAAGGATTTCCTTGAGGTGCGCTTCTGCGGCGAGGCGTTTCTCCGGATTATTCTGCCGTAACGATTTGAAATAAACGTTTCCTGTCTTCAGATACTGGGGTGGCCAGTCTTTGGTAAAAGCGGGTGACTCTGTGGGCAGGAGCGTGACCGGGTCACGGGCGTGATCGCGGCGGCCGTGTGCCCAGTTGCTGATATGTTCATAAAACAGCATGGCCCGGTTGATAAGGATGAAAAGCAGGGCAATGGTGTCTGCCGGC
>JAHEMX010000364.1 GCA_024643445.1 Desulfobulbaceae bacterium
CCGCCAGACCACGCTTTTCCCCCGCTCTATATCCGCAACTGCTCCTACCTGATTTGAAAACCCCTCTTCCCGTCTGACTTCCGGTATGGATGTATCGGTCGATGTTGCTGCTTTTTCACTTTTTATTTAAACCAATTGAGGATTATCATGAATAGAAGAACCTTTGTTTCTCTGTCCGTTGCCGGAGTAGCCGCTTATTCTCTTTTTCCCGTCAGCTCTCACGCCGGTTTCAGTTTTTTTGACAAGCACAAGTCGGTTAAGGCCGGCGGTGATGTCGTTCGTATACCGGTGGCCAACGTGAATGATGGAAAGGCGCATTATTACACCTATAAAAGTGGCGGCACCCCCGTTAACTTTTTCGTGGTCAAGAGTAATGATGGCGTGATCCGGGCGGCGTTTGATGCCTGTGATGTCTGTTTCCCGGCCAAGAAGGGCTATGATCAGGACGGTGATGTGATGGTCTGTAATAATTGCGGGCGCCGTTTTCACACCAGCAGGATCAATGTCGAGGAAGGCGGCTGCAATCCGGCACCACTGCATCGTACCGTGACTGGAGACGAACTGGTTATCAAGGTTGCCGACATCGCTTCAGGTGTCAGGTTCTTCTAAGGGGGGGACGATGAATCTCTTTACCATTCCCCTGAGAAACATCAGGAGACGACCCTCGAAAACGCTGCTCCTTCTGCTGGTGTTTTCCCTCGGTGTCATGTCTATCGTGGCCCTTTACCAGGTATCACTCGTTGTCGGCTACAGCCTGGAGAAGAAGCTGACGACCTTCGGGGCAAATATTGTCATTTCTCCCGCCACGGAAAAACTCAGTGTCAGTTACGGCGGGTTTCATCTGGGGGACATGGTTTTTGATGTGCAGGAACTGCCGGAAGGAAAAACCAGCCAGGCGATTCGCTCGATCAAGCTGCAGGACCGGATCGCGGCCGTTGCCCCGAAACTTGTATCGATGACCAAGATCGGGGATACCTCGATCGCCCTGGTCGGCGTTCACTGGCCCGAGGAACGGGGGATTAAAAGTTACTGGGCGGCAGCAAATGGCCGTTTTCCTGAAAAACCGGATGAAATCCTGGTCGGCAGTCAGGCCGCGAGCAAACTCGGCATGCAGGTTGGTGATGTTGTCAGCATTTACGGAAAGAATTTCTCAGTCTCGGGCATTCTCTTTAAGACCGGCAGCGATGATGATTCGGTCATCCTGGTCGAACTGGGCGTGCTGCAGACCCTTCTCAACCGTCCGGACGCCACAAGTTTTATCGAGGTGGCGGCCCTCTGTGCGGGGTGCCCGATTGAAGATATCGTGGATCAGATCAGCATGAAGCTGCCCAATACCGAGGTCAAGGCGCTGCAAAACGTGATAAACCAGCGCATGGCTTCGGTACACTTCGTTCAGAAGCTGGCGTTGTCCGTCAGCCTGGTCATTCTGGTCACCGCTGCGGCGATGATCGGATTGTCGATGCTCTCGGCGGTAAACGAGAGGAAAAAAGACATCGGAATTCTCCGGTCGCTTGGTTACGGGAAATCCCAGGTGTTCATGATTTTCTGTCTGGAAGCCGGATTCATCGGCGCCCTTGCCGGTTTTATCGGGTATGTGGGCGGTTTTGGGGCAAGCTTTAAGGCCCTCGAATACCTTGCATTGTCAGAGGGGGCTGTTCCTGTTTTTGCGGTAGCTCATTTATTGCTGGCCTCGGCGGTATTCGCCCTTATTACTATTGTCGCCGCTGTCTACCCCGCCTGGAAAGGCGCTTCGGTTGACCCCACCACGGCACTTGTTGCCCTTTAGAAGAAAGAGGAGATGAAGATGCTTTCGGCATATAACATAACCAAGAACTATCAAACCAACGGCAGAGTCGTGCCTGTTTTGAAAGAGGTTTCCGTAAACATTTCCGAAGGGGAGTTCGTCTCGATTGTGGGCCGATCCGGTTCCGGCAAGACAACGCTGCTGAACGTCCTCTCCACTCTGGTAAGACCGGACAGCGGCGAGCTCAAGTACCGCGATGATAACCTCGCCCTGTTTCCGGAAAAACGTTTGAACCGGCTCCGGCAGTCTGATTTTGCTGTTATTTTTCAGTTTCATCACCTGCTGCCCTACCTGAGTGTACTGGAAAACACGCTGCTGCCTTTCATGAGTTCCTTGCGACCGGTCAGTAAACAAAGAGTGCAGCAGGCTCGGGCTGGTCTTGAGCGGGTGGGGTTGGCTGATAAAGCCGACCGGTTGCCGGGCAATCTCTCCGGCGGCGAGCAGCAGCGGGTGGCAATTGCCCGGGCCCTGGTCAAATCATCGCGGGTACTGTTTGCCGACGAGCCGACCGGCAGTCTGGACAAAGAGACCGGCAAGCAGATCATGGGGCTGCTGATGGAATTGCACCAGGAAGGTCTTACGGTGGTCATGGTTACCCACGAACCGGGCTATGCCTCTCTGGCTGAGCGGACGATAGCCATTGAAGACGGCACCATTGTCCATTAATTGTGGTTCCTGCCGGGGAAAACTGATTAGCTGGGGAAGCCAGGTAGATTGAAGCAGAAAATAGAGCAGGGGCATGATGACCACAAGTGCCACGTTGCTCACCAGCCAGCAGCTGTTGGCCATATCCAGCTCGAGATCGTAGATAGATGCTGATGGCAACCGGCATCGAGCTCAGGACAAGAACGACCTTGAATGCCGGGCCGTTATCGATGCGGTGCAGGCCGAACATGTAGGCCATGCTGCAGGCGATGGTCGGCATGGCGATGAATTTTATCAGGCCTACCATCAGGCTCTCGGGCAGGTAGTCGCGAACGCGTGAAAACCGCAGACTCAATCCGATAGAAACAATGAGGAGAAACGTCCCGAGAGGAACGAACCAGGCGATAACGGTGCCGAAAAAAGCAGGCCGGGGGATATTGGTCAGGTTCAGGCAAACCGACGAAAAAAGCACCGAGTGCTGCCGCAACAAAGGAATCTTTAAGCACTTCCAGCAGGCGTGCGATGAGCAGCCCGAGCAGACCGCCGGAAAGCAGGGTAGTTTACCGCGATGACCGGGAGCAGGATAACCTGGAGGTTTTCAAACGGGATGATCCATACAGCGGCAAGAAATGAAATCGGCATAAAAAAGAGCAGACCGGTTTTCTGCAGCAGTTTACGCAGCTCAGCGAGAGGAAGCGGGAGGGGGACAATCTCGTTGCGATTAAGAAACTGGATCGCATAGCCCAGCAGCAGGCCGCTGAGAATGAGCCCCAGGGAAAAAATCAGTTTTTCCACGACAGGTGTATTTCGGTTGGCGGTATTGAGTCAGAAACGACTGGTGACAATCAGCGGATCGTGCCTTCAGCCTTGAACAGTTTATAATTGACGCTGTCGATTAGAGCCTGCCAGCTGGCTTCGATAATATTGATTGAGACGCCAACCGTGCTCCACTGGCACTCGCCGTCCGTGCTTTCCACAAGTACCCTGACCTTGGCCTCGGTGCCATGTTCACCCGAGAGAACACGTACCTTGTAGTCGGTGAGTTTCATCTCCTCCAGGCAGGGATAGAAACGGGTAAGTGCCTTGCGCAAGGCACGATCGAGGGCGTTTACCGGGCCATCTCCCATTGAGGCGGTATGTACCTCGTCACCGCCGACATAAAGCCTGATGGTTGCTTCTGTCAGGGGGGGGCGATCCATGCGGTATTTGTTATTCATGACCCGGAAACCGTCGATCCGGAAGAATTTACGCTGCAGGCCGAGGGCATTGCGCATCAGCAGTTCGAAACTTGCCTCTGCCGCCTCATATTGATAACCCTGATTCTCTTTTTCCTTGAGATCACTGATAATTGAAGACAGCAGCGGGTCATTCTGCTTCAGCTTGAGTCCCCATTTCTCCGCCTTATGGAGGATGTTGGAACGGCCTGACTGGTCGGAGATCAGGATGCGGCGATGGTTGCCGACCATTTCCGGTACCAGGTGCTCGTAGGTAAGGGGGTTTTTCTTCACGGCACTGACATGGATGCCGCCCTTGTGAGCAAAAGCTGACTGGCCGACGTACGGCTGGTACCTGTTATGTGGAAGGTTGGCCATTTCATTGACCAGCCGCGAAGTCTTGTAGAGGTTCTCGATGTGGTCCTTTGCCTGGCAGTCGAGTCCCATTTTAAAGACAAGGGCCGGCAGGATCGAGGTGAGATTGGCATTGCCGCAGCGCTCGCCAAAGCCATTGATAGTTCCCTGCACGTGATCTATCCCGAGATCGATGGCGATAAGGGCGTTGGCGACGCCGGTTTCCGAGTCGTTATGGGAATGGATGCCCAGTTTTACCGCCGTCCCGCTACCTGCAAGGCTCTCTTTCACCGCATTGAGGATGGCGGGCAGTTCATGCGGCAGGGTGCCGCCGTTGGTATCGCAGAGAACAAGCGTCTCGGCACCGCCTTTGAGCGCCCGCTGCAGCGTAGTGAGAGCGTAGTCCCGATTATTCTTGAAGCCGTCAAAAAAATGTTCGGCATCGTAGATAAGTTCATCCACCTGCGGCTTCAGGAAAGCGAGCGTATCTTCTATAATCTCGAGGTTCTCCTCGAGTG
>JAHEMX010000365.1 GCA_024643445.1 Desulfobulbaceae bacterium
GACACCCTGGGCGATCTGGTCCGGATCTATGCATTCGCCGACATCACCTTTATCGGCGGCAGCCTGGTCCCGGAAGGCGGACATAATCCACTCGAGGCAGCCCGCCAGGGCAATCCGCTGCTCTTCGGTCCTCACATGGAGGATTTTTCAGAAATCAGCTCCGCACTGCTCGAAAGCGGCGCAGCCTTTCAGGTTATCGACCAACCATCCCTGGAACGTATGCTCGAGCAGTTAATCATTTCAGATGAACTGCGTCGTGTCACCGGCAACCGGGCGAGACAATTTACAGAAAAACAGCAAGATGTGCTGTCAGCCCATATCGCTGTAGTCAAACAATATCTGTAAAAGCCTGCCCTTTTGACCTCAAGATATATCTCCCTGCTTTTTTATCGCCCTTTGTCGGATACTGATGGGTGATGAAAATTTTTGACATCTTCGGGTGAGTTCCTTCCATTTCATTTTTTTTCACCATATAATTATCAGGGGGGAGTAAAATTCATCTGGAGGAGAGAAACATGAAGAGGACATTAACGGGAATCATGATCGGCATTCTAGTTATTGCCGGTTCAACCGGCATCGCAGGTGCCAGAGATAATGACAAAAAAAGTCATTACAGCCCTAAAAGCCATTACACCCAAAAAAATCATCAGGATGAAAATTCCAGCAAGGTGTCTCTTGCAGAAATGCAAGCGCAGATACTAGCCCTTCAGGCTCAGCTTGATGAGTTGCAACGCACGCCTGGTCCAAAAGGGGCGGACGGTGCCAAAGGCTCAAAAGGTGACAAAGGAGACAAGGGCGACAGCTGCACGGTTATCTCAGATTCAGGATACGTCACCATCTCGTGCGAAGACGGCACCTCTGCAGAAATTGTTCTTATACCGCCAACAACCGGTGAGACTCCGGAGACCGGGGGGCCTGGATTTTTATCCTGCGTCGATAACTGGTGCCTGCAGGAAGGTACCATCGGACAGTATACCAGCTGTGAGTCCGCTTCAGACGATGGCTTTACCTGCAACAATCCGGAAATCCGATACGGCAGCGTGGAAGGCGGAATACCTGCCCAACACAGCGGCAACGATTATAACCAGTGGTGTCAACAGCTGGGATTTGCCGCGAGTACAGAAGTTACCTATGGACCCCGGTCACTGGCTGAACCCTTCGGCCAGCTTTGGGGCTGTAACCGTTACGACGAAACAATCTGGCACTGGTGCGATTTTCAGGATGGTATCTGGTATAATCAATCCCTTGACTATCATTCAGCAGGTAGTGGCAACCAGATCACTTCACTAACCTGCAGCAACTGATCAGCGGAATGATGCTCAGCCCGGCGGGAACCGATCGTTTCCGGCTCCTGCCGGGGCAGCGTTTTCCCTCTGACCCCAAAAAAAATATCACCTGAGCATGCGCTGCTATCGACCCCTTCGGTTATTTGCTGCTCCGGATATTCCATCAATCAATCCGCTATGGTATACCTGCTGCAGGGGTAGGATACCTGAGACCGTAAACCGGTCACCGCCTTTTCAGTAAAACCACCGGTGCTGCCGGCTCATATACCTGTTATCGATACGGTTCTGTGAATACGCTTCGAGAAAGCCTGCAGAGATACCCGCTGATCATTATCACCCTCTGCTATGCAGCAGGCATAGCGCTCAGTGCTTTTTTTTTCGCCGTTTCATACCGCGGCGCATTAATCACGGGCACTCTCCTGCTGAGCCTGGCCCTTATCTGCTGGTGGCTGAGGTTCAACGGGCTGCTGCTTTTCTGCATCGCCATCTGCTTTCTGATTATCGGGGCTATGCATGCCGGCCAGAGAAGATCTCTGTCGGCTGGTCCCTTGAACGGCACACCACGAGCGGGCGAGGAAACCGAAGTGGTTATCCTCGGCACCATTCTGCAGATAGAGGCGGGAAGCGAGGAGGCCAGTAAAGGTGTCATTGACCTCCATTATTACCGAACCGTTTCGATGCAGCACTTTGCCGGCGCATCCGGATTGCTCTTAATAAGCTTGCGGGGAAACTGGCCTCGAACCATCCTGCCCGGTGATCAGGTATCGGTGCGTGGTGAGCTGAGGCAGCCACGAACAAACAACACCCCTGGAGTATTCAACTATTCCCGGTATCTTGCCCGCAAGAATATCTATCTTCAGGCCTCCATCAGATCGCCACTCTTTATTCAGCCCGTGCGCATGGTTGACAAACCAGACGAGCTCTCGTTGCAGCATCGCCTGGAACGTATCAGGGCAAAGGTCGCCTTCCAGTTGAGCGATCTGCTGCCAGCCACCGAGGCCGGCCTCTACCGGGCACTTTTAATTGGTGACAAATCAGGTCTCAACAACGGTATTCTTGAATCATTCAAGGGTGCCGGCGTGATGCATATTCTCGCTATCTCGGGCATGCACATGGCTCTTCTCGGGTTTCTTCTCTTTCAGACAGTATTCTGGCTGATCCGTCGCTCAACCCGCGTTATCCTGATGGTGAATGCGCGTAAACTCTCACTGCTTGCCTGCCTCTTTCCACTGTTGGCTTATACGCTTCTGGCAGGTGCGGCACCACCGGTGGTACGTTCATTTGTCATGTCTGTTTTCGTGATCACCGCCCTCACGGTGAATCGGGTAAAATCAGCGCTTACCCTTCTCTCCGCTGCAGGATTACTGATTCTAGTGCTCAATCCGCTTGCGCTTGAAAGTGCCTCCTTCCAGCTCAGTTTTGCTGCTGTTGCCTCGATAATCATGTTTTCACCGGTGATTTTCTCCCGGCTCCAGCCCGGCAACGACAGACGCGGGTCTGAAAAACACTTCAACAGCGAAAATATTATCAGGTGGCTGTGGGGTGCGGTCAGCATAACCGTAAGTGCAACGCTCGGAACCTTTCCATTACTCCTGTATCATTTTAATCGATTTTCCCTCGTTACCATTCCCGCAAACCTCGTTATAGAGCCGCTCATCTGCCTCTGGGCGCTGCCTTTCGGTTTCCTTGCCCTGCCTTTTCTGGCGACAAACCCATCCCTGGCGGCATTTCTCCTGCAGATCGGAATGGCGGGTCTTTCACTCTCGGTTAAAACCGCCGCAGCCTTCTCATCGCTGCGGCTGAGCACCCTGTGGCTGCCTGACCCTTCTCTCTTGCTGATAACCGCTTATTATATTTCGCTGCTGCTGTTGTTTCTTGCCTGCCAAACAGCACGGTTCATCAGGCCTGCTCTCGTCAGCATGCTGGTGTGCCTTCTCCTCTTTCTTTATCCGCTGACCGGCTTGCACGAACTGTTCAGACAGGAAAACCGGGTAACATTTATCGATATCGGTCATGGCAGCGCCAGTCTTATTGAACTTGCCGGAGGAAGAAATATCCTCTTGGATGGAGGCGGCAAAACGACGCCGGGATTTGACACCGGGGAACGGATACTCGCCCCGTTTCTCTGGCACCGGAACATTGCCAGGCTCGATGACATTATCATCACCCATGCAGATGCAGACCATTACAATGGCATAGTATCGCTGTTGCCGCGTTTCAGGCCGGAACGGATCTGGCTTGCATCCCTTACGGCAGCAAAACCGGGATTCAAACATCTTTACCTGGCGGCTGAAAAGGCTTGCATTCCTCTTGCTGTTCCGGAACAGGGAATACTCCTGGCCGAGCAGGGTTCGCGTATGACGGTATTGAGTTCGACACGGCCTGAGAAGAGCCCGGGACGCCTGAACGATCGCTATGAAGACGACAACGGTTTAATCGTGAGACTGGACACCCCATCCTTTTCGGTAGTTTTCCCCGGCGACATCACGAAGAAAATGGAAGAGGAGCTTGTTGTCAGGAACGTCCCTCTTGCGGCAGACATTCTGCTATCCCCCCACCACGGCTCAGGCACGTCGAATTCCGCACCCTTCCTGTCAGCGGTTCATCCGAAATTCATGGTTGTTTCAACGGCTGATAAAACGGGAACTCTCTTTCCGACTGCTGTGACCTTGGAGCATGCGGCACAGCAGCAGATACGCGTTCTGACCACGAGCATGGACGGCAGCGTTACGGTTACAGGAACAGAGGAAGGCTATACCGTACAGGGTTACCAGGCGGCGACACCCCAGGCGCGAGAAATTGAACAGCGCTTCTATCCGGTTACACCTCGGTAAAATCGGTTGGTGGCTTGCGAAGAAATTTGACAAATTTTGATTTCTCGATGCAATTCGAATAGGCATCATCAGCGCTGATCATCTTCTTTTCCAGGTATTCCAATATCGAATCATCCATGGTCTGCATGCCGTATTTTTTACCGGTCTGCATGACTGACATAATCTGATAGGTTTTCGCCTCCCTGATCAGGTTCCGGACCGCCGGGGTGGCTATCAGAATCTCCATTGCCGCAACACGTGATTTCACGTCAACACGCTTGAACAGGGTCTGCGAAACAACGGCCCGCAAAGCATCAGCCAGCGTGGATCTAATCTGACCCTGCTGACCAGCGGGATAGATCTCAATAATACGATCAACGGTCTTCATCGCATTCAGCGTATGCAGCGTGCCAAAGACCAG
>JAHEMX010000366.1 GCA_024643445.1 Desulfobulbaceae bacterium
AATCAGCCTGTTGAGAAGGATAAATCCGGCATAGCAGACCAGCGCCAGCAGGCCGAAACAGATACCGATAAACTCTGAGTTCTGCCGGGAAATTTCAACCCTGAATTCCATCATCATCGCAAAGCCGAAAAGGGCCACCAGTATCAGGCCGAAACCGAGAGCGTTCAGCCGCTCGTTCAGAAAAAAATGCGCGATCAGGGAGGCGGCAAGCGGCGCCAGGTAAACCAGCATAATGGCATTCGCCATCGAGGTATAATTCATCGCCTGCACGTAAAAAATAATGAAGCCGGCCAGGAAACAGCCGTTAATCAGCACCGGCCAAGACGGGTGCCGGCGAAGCAGATCCGCCTTACCGATCACGACGAGATAGATCAGCATAAAACCGGCCCCGAGCATGAGCCGGAAAAAGGTGATCACCTCGGCGGGCAATCCGGTAATCTTCGAGAAGACACCGATGGTGCCCATCAATACCGCGGACAGAAAGGCAAAAAACAGTGGTGCAGCATCCATAAACAAGGCCCCTGCAGGCGACGAACTTCTTTTATTTAAAGCGGGAAAAGGATTGCTCATTCTCCACGCTTCCTTACCTCCGGCCGTCAGCCAACAGCTCTGCTAGCCCAAAAAATTCATGAGCAATCTCATATCAGATGTCTAACCATTTAAAATCAAAATAATGAGATCATTGCTGTTTGAAATAACGAAAAAAATCAATGGCTTTTCCGGTGCATTTTATTGTTGGAAAATCTTCGAGCTGGGGTCTGTCCCCTATTTCCAGTAACCCATTTTTCTTATATGGTTGGCCCTATTCTTAATCGCCATCTTTGCCATTACTGCACGAGTGTGGGTGTGTAGGTCCACACCCAGTTGCCGGCACCCTTTATTGAAAAGCTTTTCCTGTCGGCCGCGATAGATATGGGACTACCCGGCATATCCGGCATGCCCAGAGCTTCGGGTCCGGCTCCGGTCACCCAGAGAAGCGCTTCTTCCGTGCCGCCGGGAATGCCCCTCATGGAACAGCCCCCCGGGTAATTGGAGACACTTGCCGGGGGATATATCCGTTTGCCCGTGATTTGTATCTGATCGCCCGAGACCATGGAATTTGAAACGCTTTGGAAGTGTTCATACTCACCCTTGAGTTGCGGTGGAGGGCAGTTGGTACCGTCAGATTTAATGTTATTGAGCTCGGACTTTCCATCCGTCACCGTTACCAATCCGATAATCTTGGACTTCTTGATGTCCCATGTGAACTCGACCGTGATGCGGTCCGTCACATCCGCTTTGCCCTCGTAATCACCATAGACGATGACCTCGCGCCCGCTGTGCAGGCCTTCCACTCGATACTGGACGATCTTGGCCGATGCCCATTTCTGCATCACGGCCATATCTATTTCGCCCGAATGTGCGGCTAAAGTTCCAATAGAAAGCGAGACAGCGATACCTCCAAAGCAGAGCAATTTGCCTTTCATGCACCCCCCCCTGTGACTGCCGACGAAGCAAACAGTGAATTGTCCCTGAAGAGGCTTGGTCGGCTGAAATATACTACGGCCAGAGAAACATCCAATTACAACAGACTAGAAACGATTGACGAGTGAGTAAAATCGTGGCCCGTCCTGAATGGCGTTTTTTTTATTGCTTTTGCATATTCCCTATTACAGTTAAAGTGAATTTCTTAGACATGAATTATTTACACTATTTTACAGCAGCTTTTCCTTCCTCAGCCCTTTTAGTTGCTTTCTCTGTTCCTCCTTTCGATACTGGATGTGGTTTTATCTGTTCAAAACAGTTTAACAGGGTTACAAGTGCCCGATCTCAACTCATGAAATATTCGGGCGGAGCAGATGTATCTCATCGGTGGAAGACAAGTTGAAATGGCAGTCTGGTTGGTGCCGTCTCCGCCCCTCAACCGAAGTAGTCAGGCTCGTTGCCGGCCTTCCATTTGATATTGCAACCCATGCTCGGCTGCTGATGAGCGGTGATCGCGTTGCCTTTTACCACGTTCTGTACCGCAGCGGTAAGATCGGCCCCGGAGACCGGTATATTGTTGCCCGGCCGGGCACCGTCGAACTGCCCCCGGTAAACCAGTCTTTTTCCTGCATCAAAGAGAAATAGATCCGGCGTGCAGGCGGCACGATACGCCCTGGCTACCTGCTGGTTCTGATCAACCAGGTAGGGAAATGAATAATCAAACACTTCCGCGTCATCAGCCATTTTAGCCGGGCTGTCATCCGGGTGAGCGATGTAGTCGTTACTGTTTATCGCGACCACCGCAATACCCTGTTTCTGATAACGGCGGATGGCTGCCACCAGCTGCTCACGGATATGAATCACATAGGGGCAATGATTGCACATGAAGATGATCAGCAGTCCCTTGTCGATTTTCTGATCTGCCAGGGCGAACTGGCGGCCGGTCGGGTCAGGCAGGGTAAAATCCGGAGCAATAGTGCCAAGTTCAAGCATTGTCGAAGGCGTCAGTACCATAATTATCCTCCCTTTCAATCTGATTGTATGTGCCGGCCTAGGTAGCATCAGGCAGATCTCGTCTGAGCAAGCGCAGCAGATCGGTGATCGACTGCCGGTAGTTCACGCCGAACGGTACTTCTTTATCTATGCATTCTTCGAGGCGATAGCAAGCCGGCTGCCGGCCATATAAATGAGCCGGCAAAGCCACCACCATGGCAACAGTCAGTTTCCCTCAGCCGTGCGCGGTTTGCCATAGAGGTGGTCACCTATTCGGCGCATCTTCTCCAACTCTTCAACACTCATGCCACCCTTCTCAATGATCTGCAGATTTTCCCTGAGCATCGCCAGATTCCTGACCCCCATCATGCAGACGTCAATTTCCTCGCGCGACAGCACAAACCGGTAGCAGTCTCCGGCAGCGGGAGCAAGTGTTCCCGGCACCATCTTTTTCTGTTTGAGCAGCTGGCCCCAGCAGGTTGCCGTGAACGAGACGAGTCCCGGTCCGGGACGTGTAATCCTGGGAAAGATATCCTGTTCTGCTCCACGATGAACCGCATTGTAGCGCACGTGAAAATAGTCCATCAGGCCCTCCTGAGCAAGCTCAGCGACGACCCGGCGGTTATGGGTTGTCATACCAACGGCCCGGACCAGCCCCTGGGCCTTCACTTTCTGTGCCCAGTCAAGAACACGCTGCGGCGGTCTTTTCGGGTAATAGCCGAGGATCAGTCCATCGACGTAATCGGTACCAAGCGCCCGAAGGGCTGATTTCAGGAAGATATCCCCAAGTAATCCGCTATGGGAATAACTGAGCAGCCCGAGAACAACCTTTTCCCTCCTGCCGTCCGCGACAATCTCGTTAAAAAAGGTTTTGAACGGAGCAGATCTGCCCTTGATAAAGGTTCCCCAGTTGAAGTAGTTGCAGCCACGCTCGAGGGCTTCGTGAAATACGCGTGCTTCGGCTCCGAAGCTTGATGAAATGCCAATCCTGCCAACCTCAAGTGAGCTGCAGCCAAGTATTCTTCTGTCAAGCATCGCTGCCCTTTCCTCGCTTGAACACCATTAACGTGCTATGCCGGAAATCGTCCTTTGTTTGCTGTTGTGATTACGCCGGAATAGTGCTGCGATAACGGGGAGACCTGAGCAAAGCTCAGGCTCCATCGGGGGCGAAAACAGGGTGATAAGCCAGGGAGAATCCGGCGTATCCCTTTATAACTTCGGCATCCAGATGCTTCTTGAGGTAGGTTCTCGCATCATCCCCGGTACAATGGCAGGCAACGAGCTTCCTGACGCCGAGCGCGTTTAATTGCTTTGCCGTCTGTTCGAGCCGCTCCGGGGAGGCATTGAGCAGATGCAAACCGCCGATTACCGTGTGTACGCTCCGCTGTCCGGTGCTTTCCAGAATCGCCTGCAGGGTATTGACAATGCCGGCATGGCTGCACCCAACACAGACCACCAATCCTTCCGAGGTACGGAGCCAGATGGCGATATCATCATCTATCGGGTCCGGCCGTTTTCCCTCCTGGTCATAATAAAAGGCGCCCCCGGTATCCTCGAACTCGTTGCGACGAGAAATTGGCCCGGTGATACCAATGTTTTTCGACAGCAGTTTATCATGGGTCATCCAGTGGAGTGCTTCATCCTTCAGGTGCCCCAGTGCCTGCGTGGATTTCCCGGGCATCCGGACCGGTTCAGCACTGCCGTTTGCACCGACGTACCGGGGTTGAAATGCGGCCTGGTGCAGGTACACCTGAACTCCCCTGGCCTGCTCGATGACCACATCAATGCCACCGGTATGATCGTAATGCCCATGGCTGATCACCAGGTCTGAAACTTTTGACAGATCCAGGCCAAGGGCCTGCGAATTCGGCAGAAGGGCCTCCTTGTTTCCCGTATCAAACATGATGATTCGCCCATCGTACTCCAGCCAGAGCGCAAATCCATGCTCCGCGGTAAGACCGCGAGCGGCATGATTATCAACAACAACCGTGAAACGTGCTTGACTCATGATAGTGTATTAAACCCTGATTTCTCATACATCGATTCAGCCTT
>JAHEMX010000367.1 GCA_024643445.1 Desulfobulbaceae bacterium
GGCGACACTGCGTCTGTCTGACCTTCCGGCGCGGGCCTTGAGCGGTTTTGTCTATCTCGATGATCTCGGCAAGGTCGGGGAGGCGACCCAGGAGATTCTGAAAGAGGGTCCTTCCATGATTGAGATCATGGAAAAGCATATTCTCGATCTGGCCCGGGAACAGCATCCCGATCTGGCCGCCTATTTTCCCGAGAATACCGAGGCGTCGCTTTTTATAGAATTCCAGGAGGACAGCGAGGAAAAACTGCTGGAAAAATTTGACGCGGTGAGAAAGCGGCTTCTGCAGGACAACCATCTCGCCGTTGATGTTATCCAGGCCAGAAACGGCCAGGATATGAAAACCTTCACCAAGGTGCGCTCAATTGCCGGGCCGATCCTGAACAGGATGAAAGGGCCGCGGCGTCCGATAGCCTTCATCGAGGATGCCGCCGTGCATGTGAGCCGGCTGCCCGAATACATCAGCGGCCTGCGCAGCCTGTTTGACAAGTATCAGGTGAAGGCGGCGATATACGGTCATGCCGGTGACGGCAACCTGCATAATATGGCCATCCTCGACCTGCGGCAGCCCGAAGATGTAAAAACCATGCTGGATCTCTCGGATGCTGTCTGCGATCTGGTGCTCAGCCTGAAAGGAACCATCAGCGGGGAGCATGCCGACGGCCGGCTGCGAACGCAGTATGTGGTGCGACAGTACCCGCAGCTGTATCATGCCATGCGGGAGATCAAGGCCCTGTTTGACCCGGACAACATCATGAATCCCGGCGTTATCATTTCCCAAAACGATCAACTGCTGGGCGAGGATCTGAAATATGGGCCGGACTTCACCATCGTGCCCACCGGCAGCTCGTTTGATGCAGAAGATCTGCAGCGCCAGATCGAGAACTGCTCGGGCTGCGCCAAATGCCGTTCTTATTGCCCGATTGCCAGCAATGAGCTCGAGGAATGGACAAAAGGACGCGGAAAAGTGACCCTGCTCAGGGAGCTCATGTCCGGTAAACTCGATCCGGAAATACTTGAATCTCCGGAATTTAAAAAGATCATCGATTCCTGCATCAACTGCAAGCGGTGTCTGACCGAGTGCCCCTCCGGGGTCGATGTGCCGTGGCTTGCCGTGACCGGGCGGGCTGATGTCGTACGGCGAAAAGGCGAAGATTTCTCCAGCAGGGTTCTTGCCGATACACCAACCTTGTGCAAGCAGGGAAGCATGTTCGCGCCGGTTGCCAATCTCGTTACGTCCCTTGCCCCGGTGCGCTGGGGACTGCAGAAGGCCATCGGCATGGAGGCCAGCCGTTATCTGCCGCAATTCCGCAACCGCACCCTGAGGAAGATCATCAAGGATCGCAAACAGATCGATTCGGTGCGCGAGGTGGTCTTTTTCCTCGGCTGTTTCGCCAATTACAATGATCCTGAAGGAGAGGGTCTGGCCATCATCGATATCCTTGAGCATAATGACATCAAGGTCATCATGCCGGAATTCAAGTGCTGCGGCATTGCCCGGATCAGCTCGGGCGGGCAGGACAAGATCATGGCTGATATCAACGAAAATATCCGTCTGCTGAGCGAGTATGCCCAAAAAGGCATTCCCATCCTGTTCAGCGAACCAAGCTGCGCGCTGGCCGTGAAATGCGAGTATCCGCGCATCGTCGGTTCCGAGGAGTCCGAGCTTGTCGCGGATAATTGCTACGATATCCACCAATACCTGATGGAGCTGCATCGGCACGGGGAACTGAAGACGGATTTCAGCCGGATGGACATCAGCGTCGGTTACCATGCACCCTGCCACCTGAAGAGTCTTGGTGTGACGAGTGAACCGGTCGAGCTGATGAAGCTCATTCCCGGTGTGACGGTACAGGTGTTTTCCGACCAGTGCTGCGGCATGGGCGGCACCTACGGGCTGAAGTCGAAAAATTATGACCTGTCCATGAAAATCGGCCAGCGGCTCTTTGCCGAGATCGCCGCCTCGGAAGCGGACCATATCGCAACCGGCTGCGGTGCCTGCGGTATGCAGATACACCAGGGAACCATGCGCGAATCGTTCCATCCCCTGAAATTACTGGCCACGGCCTACCAGACCAGGCATTGAAAGCGAGCTTAACAGCGAGAAAGCTCGGTAGATAAACGACAGCACAAATGGAGATGTCCCATGACTTATGAAATAGCACTCATTCCCGGAGACGGTATCGGCCGTGAGGTCATACCGGAAGGCGTCCGGGTCCTGCACGCGCTCAGTGCAAAATTCGGTTTTTCCATGAAATTCATGGAGTTTCCCTTTTCCTGCGCCTATTACCGTGAACATGGCGTGATGATGCCCAAGGATGGTCTTGAGCAGTTGAAGCCCCATGATGCCATCCTGCTCGGGGCCGTCGGCGACCCGGCGGTGCCGGATCATGTTTCCCTGTGGAACCTGCTGCTGCCGATCCGGCGCGAGTTCGATCTCGGTGTCAACCTGCGGCCGGTCAGGCTGCTCAAGGGGATATCCTCGCCGCTTGCCGGCCGGACCGCGGCTGACATAGATTTCATTGTCGTGCGGGAAAATACCGAGGGAGAGTATTCGGAAATCGGCGGTCGGCTCTTTGCCGGCACTGAGCATGAGATGGTTGTCCAGGAGACGGTCTTTACCCGCAGGGGTGTCGACCGGGTCATCCGTTACGCCTGTGAGCTGGCCATGCAGCGACCGGCCCGCCACCTGACCTCGGCGACAAAATCAAACGGCATCCGCTACACCATGCCCTTCTGGGATGAGCGCTTTGCCGCAGTGAGCCGTGAATTTCCCGATCTTTCCTGCAACCAGTTTCACATCGACATCCTGACGGCGCATTTCGTCCAGCATCCTGACTGGTTCGATGTGGTGGTCGGTTCCAATCTCTTCGGGGATATCCTGTCGGATCTCGGACCTGCCGTGGCCGGGGGAATCGGTGTCGCCCCTTCTGCCAATCTGAATCTTGAGAGAATCTATCCGTCGATGTTTGAACCGGTGCACGGGTCTGCGCCCGACATTGCCGGAAAGAACATCGCCAATCCGATTGCCACCTTCTGGTCGGTGCAGATGATGCTTGATTTCCTCGGTGAGAAGACGGCAGGGGATGCGCTGCTGCAGGCCGTCGAAGAGGTGACCGGCAAGGGTCTGCTGACCCGGGATCTGGGCGGAAAAGAGTCGACAACCTCGTTCACCGACCACGTCCTCGCCGCCCTGAAAAAGTAATACAATTAAGAACAATTAAGGGGACAGTATACTTAATTCAGCAGAATTAAGTATACTGTCCCCTTAATTCCCATAATTTCCGTAAGTCACTAGAAAATACTGAAAATCATCTTTATTCCCACCACGATCAGCAGCAGGGCAAAAATCTTTTTGAGTTTATCGACCGGCAGACTGTGTGCGAGTTTTACCCCGAGCGGAGCTGTTATGACGCTGATAGCTGCAATGCCGACGAGCGCAGGCAGGTAGACGTAACCGACAGAGTAGTGCGGCACCACGCTGTTTCCCCACCCGTTAAACACGTAGCCGACGGTTCCGGCGATGGCGATAGGCAGGCCGATGGCGGCCGATGTGCCGATGGCCCGGTGAACGGCAACGTTGCACCAGATCATGAACGGCACCGTCACCGCCCCCCCGCCGATACCGACCAGGCTGGAGATGACGCCGATGATGTTGCCGGAAACGAACATGCCGAAGATGCCGGGCAACTCCCGTGATGCCTTCGGTTTTTTATTGGTCAGGAACTGGTAGGCGACAAAAAAGAGAAAGAAAACGAAGAAAACCTTCAGCATGTCTGTTGACATGACAGCCGCGACGCAGGAACCGAGAAAGGTGCCGGTCATGATACCGACAACGATGCGCCTGACGGTCTGCCAGTCAACGGCTCCACGTTTGTGGTGCGCCATAAAGCTCGATATGGAGGTGAAGATGATGCTCGCCAGCGAGGTGCCGAGCGCCAGGTGCATCGTGATTTCAGCAGGGAGTTTCTGAAACTCGAAGGCCATGACCAGAATCGGCACGATTACCAGGCCGCCGCCGACTCCGAGCAGGCCGGCCAGGATACCGACGAAGGCACCAAGGGCGCCGTACATGAGCAATACCGTTAACATGGGTTATTCTTTCTCTCTCGCTGTTGAATGATGACTGGTAAAAGCCAGTTTGTTCGTTGATCAGCAGAACAGATCGCCGACCTTGAGCTGTTCGCGCTGCGCAAATTCGCCAGCCGGCATCTTTTTCTCTTTCGGAGGCTGAATTGATTCGACGGTGATGGCGCCATCGCCGGTGGCGACGGTGAAAGACGTCCCGCCGATTTTCAGAACCGCTCCTGGCGCACCCCTGTCCCCGCTCATTTTCGCATCAAATATCCGGCAGGATATCCCATGCAGCGACGTCGCTGCGCCAGGTGCCGGGTTTGACCCCCTGATCAGGTTATAGAGTCTCTGCGTGGACCAGGTCCAATCGATAACACTATCCTTGGCCGTGATAACCGGCTGGAACGAGGCCAGGGACTCGTCCTGT
>JAHEMX010000368.1 GCA_024643445.1 Desulfobulbaceae bacterium
GCACTGACGTAAGTGTCCTGTAAAACCTTGGTCAGCGGCTCTGCCTGAATTTCACACCAGCCTTCAATCTCGCGACAATGACTCCTGTTAAGAAGAACACAGCGGATCGCCTGCTCGAGTTCTCTGACATTTCCCGGCCAGTGGTAGTCGGGACTTATTTCTCTTTCGATAATTTCCAGGACTGCAGTCAGGATAATGTCAGAGGATTCACCCGTGATTCTCTTAACCGAGTGTTTCACCAGCGCGGCAAGAGTGGCGGGATCTTCTTTGATCTGCTGCCTCAAAGTGGGTACGCTGATAACATTCGAACAGAGCCTGTAATAAAAATCTTTTCGGAATAAATCGTTGTCGTTCAAGTTACTTATCGATTTGTTCGTGGCTGCTATTATCCTCCCTGAAAAATGCAGTTTCTCATGGCTGCCAACCGGGCTGAAACTTCTCTGCTCTAGAACTTTTAATAATTTTATCTGGACGGGAATGGTGACATCTCCGATCTCATCCAGAAAAATAGATCCGAACCTGCTGCAAAGGGCAAACACGCCTTTATGACTGTCGATAGCTCCCGTGAAAGAACCTTTCTGATGCCCGAACAATTCTGATTCTATCAGCGACTCAGGGAATTGAGAAAGGTTGATATCAATGAAGTTTCCCGTAAAACTCTCATGGAATCGATTGCTCTTCTCATCAAATGGGATATATCCTGATCGACCGACCGCCGATGCTGCAGTGCCTTTTCCTGTTCCTGTTTCACCGATTAAAAAGGTAGAGAAATCCTCCATCCTGTTCCAGAGGTACTGTTCATACCACCTGGCATCATCGGTAAAAACGCTTCTCCAAAGATGCGCCCGCAGCCGCTCCATGGAGGGGCTTTTACCGATAAGTCCATGATAGATGAAGTACCATGCCCTGCGCAGCTGATAGAAATATTCGAAATATTTCAGTGACTCTTCCCTGCTGAAGTCTGCCCGCTGCAGCAAGGCAAGTGTTTGCCTGGCAAAGGTTGCCGAGCACGGTTCAACCCCCGTAGTGATCTGCTTGAGAATCAGGTCATCAAACTCCTGGTGACAGGAATGATAGATATCGTAGAGCGAGGCAACGCGAACCAGCTCCCTATCCTCTCCTGAAAAAGACTTCCAGGAGATTGCTTTATCCGTGAAAATCGAATCCAGCTGCAAACGAATTTTGGTTGTCAAAAACCTGTTAAGCGCCTCCCTTGACCTGAGCTTCTTTCCCGCCACCTTGTAAGCCAAATCAAGCGTATCCGTCTCAAAGGGGTTGCTGAAAACCAGCCTGGAGACCAGCCGAAGATAATCCCGATCATTACCGCTCAATGCTATTGTCTTTCCCATACATTATATGCTGATCATACCAGCATTGAATGTCAACAAAATAACAATTTTTCCCCCAGCACAATTCGTAATAATTAGATTTTCAAAATGTAACCAGGTAGTTAAAAGAAAATCTACAAGCTGGTATATCGCTTGCTCATGTATAAACAAAGGCCCAAGAGCGGTTGATTAACCTTCCATTGTTCTGCCTGGGATAAAACAATCGCCCCAACAAAAAGAATACTGTGCTGAGGGATAGAATATGAAAACCTGCCGTCACCTGATCGTTTCAGCTCCACTTATTCTTACCGGCTGCCTGTTTGCCACTCCTGCCTGGGCAAATGTCTGTATCCCCATCCTGTTTCAAACCGTGCTCATGCAGGTATATGTTCTCATTCCCGTGATCATTATCGAGGCGGGTGTCGTCATTCTCACGCTCAATTCCACGATCTGGAAAACAGCCCTCATCGTTGCATTGGCAAATATTGTTTCAACGCTGCTCGGGATGCCGCTCGCCTGGATATTGTTCTATCTGGTAACCTCCTACAGTTCTGCGGCGATCCTCAATTGTTTACCCGGCAGGTGGAAGCCGGACGATGAAACGATCATCACGCGGTTCTTCGATCCGCTTAATTCCGATTTTGACGAGTTCAACCCAAGAATGTGGTGGCAAGCGGACGTTGTCTTTCTCATCATGCTCGTACCGTTCTTCTTTTCATCCTGGTTTATCGAATTCAATATCGCCGCACGTCTATTCACGGATGTCGATAAACCAGCGCTCAACGATGCCATTTATGCCGGCAATCTTGTCACCTACCTGGCCATCGGAATTTATTTCGTAACCTGGGGTATTTATGAAAAAAGAAAAAGTATAAAGGAAGCGGTGCTGCGGTATGCCGGGCGATCCGTTCTTCTAACGATCTCCAAAGGGCTGAAGAAGCTGAAACCTGCCGCCCCGTCATGGGTTATTATCCCGACCGGTGTCTGCCTTGTTGGCCTGATCATAACGGCAGCACTATATCTCAGAACGCTATTGATCTGATGCCGGTCAACCATCGAGAAGGAACGAGATGAGGGAATGCATTCAGGAACGGGATCATGAATAAACCACACCATAACGAGATGTTGAACCGGGTAATAAAGCGAACGATCTCCAACAGGGTATTCATCGCTGTCATGGTCACGGTAACAGCCCTCATCGGCGGACTGGCAATAATTGCAACGGGCAAATTCGACTGGAGAATCCAGCAGATCATAGCTAACCGCCGGACAGGTAATCTTTGTGAGAGTCGAGAGAATGGGGATTTGTCATCGTTCTTCTCCGAAGATTATTCCTCGGCTCGAAAACGTTTTGTTGAAGCCGGACGCTTGGCCGGAGCGATCATGAGCAGATTGGTTTTAACTGATCCCGGCCCATCCGGTGAAGAGCTGAGCGTCGACATCGCCTGGATGGGAAGCCCGGAACCGAAACGTGTGCTGCTCCACACGAGCGGGCTGCACGGTGTTGAGGGGTTCGCCGGTTCAGCCATCCAGCTCAAAATACTCCAGAGCAAACCAGTACCCCCAGCGGATAGTGCATTTGTGCTGGTTCACGCACTCAACCCCTATGGCATGGCATGGCTGCGGCGATTCAACGAGTCCAATGTTGACCTCAACAGGAATTTCCGTTTCACCGCTTCAGCGTGGCAATTGCAGTCTCAGATCTACAACGAAATCAATGGGTTTCTGAACCCGAAAAGAAACCGTCTGTTCGATTCGTTTCTGCTGCAGGCAGTCGGGTTAATGGCACGTTACGACTACCAAATCTTAAAGCAGGCTATCGCCGGTGGGCAGAACCAGTTTCCAAAGGGATTGTTTTATACCGGCAAGGATCTCGAACAAACACCGCTTCTGTACGGTGACTGGTTAGAAAAACATCTTTCACTGGTACAGTATTTGTTTGTCATAGATGTCCATACCGGTCTTGGAAGCAGATGCCAGGAAATATTGGCCCATAAGGGCACGGCCACCGATTCATCTGTCCTGTCGGATAAACTGGGAAAACCCCTTCAGCAGGATTTTGTCAGAGAACAGGAAGACCATTATCAGTTCAGCGGCGGCCATAATTACCTCTACCGGCAGGTTTTTCCCCAAACCAGGGTGGACTTTATCACTGAAGAGTTCGGTACCTATCCAAACATCTGCGTACTCCAGGCTTTACGGGATGAAAATCGATTCCACCAGTATGGTGACAGGAGACTGAACCATCCGGGCAAGCAGCGGTTAAAAGAGGCTTTTAATCCCGACAGTCCGGCATGGAAAACCGCAGTCATTCAGCAGGGGCTATCCCTGTATGATCGGTCCAAGGATCTAGTCTTTGAGTGAATCCTGTTTGGTAGAGTAAAAAAACCTGCGAAGGTGCTCCTCCACCTGAAGCTCCAAGACGCATTGCCAAACGTCTCTGATCGACTTCTCGTCAGAGGCTAGCACCGCGACGTGCGTCACTGAAGATCGCGACTGGTGAACCGCTGTCTTGATGAAGTAAAGCAACGCGTGACTCTTGAGTTTAGGGGGATGCGTTTTCCCATGCGAGAGATGGTCAAATTGTTGGTCAGGATGCGCTTGCCAAGAGATCACAATTGAGTTAATGACCATGTTGAGGGATGAAAGGAGCAAAATTTCCAATCAAAACGACAACAAAGAACTAAGGTATTCATATTAACGGAGCCTATCCCCTATTTTCTTTCCGCTGAATGATAGGGAGAGGGATGTTTGGTATTACGAGCCGAGCTCTTCCCAGCAGGAAGAGCGTATTTCTGATTAAGCAGTTGATATATAATAGTTTTAAACGAGGTCAGTCCCCTATTATTATTTTGACTGATTCAGGAAATTGTTTCGATTGGTGCCCCCGGCATGATTCGAACATGCGACACCAGGATTAGGAATCCACTGCTTTAAATTATATCTTATATTATCATTTATTTTCTGTATGTTAACAAGAATAAAAAATTACATTCCGTATATGGGACAGTTTTGGGACGTTTTTATTCAATTTTTCGCACTTTTTCCTCTCCATGATCACTGCTGTATCAATGACGGGGTGTCCTCAACCATTACTCCATGCTGATCGATTATCCGTGTGTATGGGGGCAACGGGAATGTGATCGAATGTCTTCATGA
>JAHEMX010000369.1 GCA_024643445.1 Desulfobulbaceae bacterium
TGCGTCTGCTTTATACTCAGATCTCCCCGTCATCTGGAAATCTCTGGAGAGCAGGAACGATCACCTGAAAAGGAGTTGGCATTATGGAGAATCGTCAGCAGATAGGGCGCGCCGTGGTGATAGGCAGCGGGCAGATGGGACCCGGCATTGCTTATACGCTTGCTTCGACGGGATGTCTTGTGACCATCTATGGTCGGACGTCTGAGAGCGTGAAACGAGGTATCACATCCTTTCACAGGGCGGTGGAGTTGCTGGCTGAAGCCGGCTGCATCTCTGCCGGACAGGCTGCCGCCATCGCCCGGAAAATCAACGGAAGCACCGGGCTTGAAACTGCCGTCAAGCGGGCGGATTTGGTTGTTGAATCGATCTCGGAAAATAGCGGGATCAAGCAGGAGCTGTTTAAACGGGTTGAGGCCTCCTGTTCCGTCGATACCATCCTGACCTCCAACACCTCAGGCCTGCCGGCAACAGAGCTGGCTGGCGCCCTCAGAAACCCCGAACGGTTTGCGGTGACGCACTTCTGGAATCCGCCGCATCTGCTGCCGCTTGTTGAAATAGTCCAGGGGGAAAAGACTTCCCGGCAGACCATCGACATCCTGGTTCAGCTCCTGAAAGACGCGGGGAAAAAACCGGTGGTCGTGCTGAAAGATACTCCCGGCCAATTGGGAAATCGCCTGTTTCATGCCCTTATCCGGGAGGCAATCTGGATCGTCCAGGAAGGTATTGCCTCAGTCGAGGATGTGGACACCGCCGTCAAATACGGACTGGGACGGCGCTTTCCGGTATACGGGCCGCTGGAACACCAGGATGTGGTCGGTCTTGACACGGTTTATGCGATACAGAGTTACCTGTGCCGGGCGCTGTGCAATGAAACCAAACCAGCGGCCCTGCTTAAGGAAAAGGCTGCATCCGGGCAGCTGGGGACTAAATCCGGTCATGGTTTCTATGACTGGACAAAGCGTGACCTGAGCCCGGTATTGGAGAAACGGGATGCCTTTCTCATCGAACTGCTCAAGGCCGAGAAACGCTCAGCCTTGCTGACGAAGTAGGTTACTGCTTGACCAAGCAGCGGAAGCTTCGTCGACGTTACGCTCTTTTTTCTGGAAAAAACTTTGATTAGATACTAATACCCCACAGGGGATAAGTACCTTCACGAAATTCATTCTAAAAAACAAGAAATGAATTTCTAAGGTACTAAAAGGCAACGTTACCGGAGCGTGATACGTCATCATGTTATATGTTTGAAAGCAATCGGACGTATAAAAAAGGAGAACAGGAGGCGCAGGACTATGAAATTATCCGTAGCAGTGGCCGGCAAGCAGGCACCGCCCTCTGCCTTTGTCGTCTGGAGAGGATTTGAAGAATCCATCTCGAAAGCAGCTGATCTTGGTTACCATGGCATTGAACTTGCGCTGAAAACGGCAGAAGACGTTGATCCTCATCAATTGAGTTCCTGGCTGTCAAAACACAACATGGAGGTGAGCTGCATCAGCACCGGTCAGGTATTCGCGACGCTCGGTCTCTATTTTACCCACCCTGATGCTTCGATGCGCCGGAAGGTTATCGATCTCTTTGACGGCCTGACAGCCCTGGCCGCCGATTTTGGCCGGATGGTCAATGTCGGGCGGACACGGGGTTTTATCGGTGAAGGACAATCCAGGCAGGAGGCAGAGCAGCTCTTTATTGAAACGTCGCGGCAGATATGTGATAGCGCCGGAGAACGTGGCGTCACGATCATCATAGAGCCGGTAAACCGCTACGAGATCAATTTCGTCAACAACCTCGACCAGGGGGCGGACCTGCTCGCCAAGGTCGGGCGGGATAATCTGGGACTGATGCCCGATGTCTTTCATATGAATATCGAGGATGCCCATATAGGAGCAAGCCTTGCCAAACATGCCGCCCTGGTGAAATATATCCACTTTGCCGATTCAAACCGCTGGGCACCCGGCTGGGGGCATCTCGATTTTGACGATGTATTTGCGGGTTTGCGCGCGGCGCACTTCGACGGCTGGTCTTCAATCGAGATCCTGCCGGAACCCGATCCAGATTCTGCTGCCCGAAAAGCGGCTGAAACCATTCTGCCGATGATTGAAACGTACAATAGCAACAGATAACGAGATAACCCGAACAAACTATCACGAAGATCCGCCGGATCTATGGAGAGAACATTATGCCAACCTATCGTGTCGACCACCTGCACCTCATCAGCCCGAACATCGAAGCGACCAAAGACTGGTATTGCCAGGTGTTTGGCGGAAAGGTGACCTTTGAGGGCAATTTCAAGGGCAAGCAGGTCTACTATGTGGATGTAAATGGTTTCAGCATCATCATGATTGAGAGGTTTCCCGATCAGGAGCCGCTCCCTGCAACCATCCAGACCAGAGAGGGTCTGGACCATTTCGGCTTTGCCGTAGATGATCTGGATGCCGCCGCCGCCGACCTCAGGGCGAAGGGCGTCAGGTTCGTCGTCGAGCCGATGCAGGTCCGCCCCGGCCTGAGGATCGCCTACATTGAAGCCCCTGATAAGGCCCGGATCGAGCTGAGCGAGAGGACCTGATTCTCATTCCAGGCTGTCGTCCGGCGCAGGCCGGATAACCGCCCAGACCGGCAATGGCTGATGGTTGCTGCATACGTGAGCCTGGTGTTGCCGGTATTTACAGGCCTTTACTGTCTCAATTATCCTGGCGGCCGGTCTGCCTGTCCACCTTTTTCCGAGCAGGCAGCGAGCCGTCGTGTTGTTCCCTGCCGGGACACTGTTTTTCTATGTTATCTGCCGAAAGCAAGAAGATAAAGAGCTACTCCCATGTCATTTTCGCCGCCTGTTTCGCGATACAGGCGGTGGGCGTAGGCGCCTGGGCCAGCTATGGTGTGCACTTCAACTCGCTTCAGGAGGAATTTCAATGTTCCCGGCTTGTTATTGCCGGAGCGTCCTCACTGGCGTTTATGATGATGGGACTGGTCGGCATACTCATTGGCAGGCTCAACGATCGGTACGGCCCCCGGTTATTGATGTCTGTTACCTCCATCTTTTTTGGCGCCGGATTCATGCTCATGTCCCAGGCTCATGGGCTGTGGCAGCTCTACCTCTTTTACGGTTTTATCTTCGGTATCGGCCTGAGCTCCATTGATGTGATAGCCCTGACGACCATTGCCCGCTGGTTCACTATCAGACGCGGCATGATGACCGGTCTGATAAAGGTCGGTACCGGGGCCGGCCAGTTCACGCTGCCCCTGCTCGCCGGCTTTCTTGCTATTGCGGTCGGCTGGAGAATGACCTTTTTCATCTTTGGCGTCTGCTCCCTTGTTATTCTCTTCACCATAGCACAGTTTCTCAAGCGCGATCCCGAAGAGATGACGAGCAGCTCTTCGTCCGGACAAGCAATAGTGTGGTGCGCAACGGAACAGGCTTCCAGGAACAAGATATTCGATAAAGCGCGGCGAACCTGGCAATTCTGGATTTTATGTGTCGTCAATTTTATTGTTGTTTTTATCCTGATCAGTATCATTGTACATATCGTTCCCCATGCCAGGGATCTCGGGCTGTCTCCGACCCAGGCGGCCGGCGTGCTTTCGGCGATAGGAGGGGTAAGTATGATCGGGCGGTTTGTTTCCGGGGCGGCCATTGATCGTTACGGCTGCAAACCCGTCATGCTGGTCAGCTTCGGATTTCTGACAGCCGGCCTGCTGTGGCTGCAGACCGCCGACTCCCTGTGGATGCTTTATCTGTTTACCGCTATCTATGGTCTGGCTCACGGAGGATTTTTTACGGCTGTTTCACCGATGGCTGCTGAAATATTCGGCATGAGCGCCCATGGTACCATTCTTGGTATTATCGTCTGTTTCGGCACAGCCGGCGGAGCCATCGGCCCGATGATTACGGGACAGATATTTGATGTGACCGGCAGTTATAGCATGGTTTTCCTCGGCTTTATCGTCATCAGCTTGCTGGGCCTGGGAGTGCTGCTGCCGCTGAAACCGGTTGGGGCGCTGGTCCGACAATGAGTTCACCGCCTGCTTTTGCACATAACCACCTGCCTTCAGGATGAAAAAAATGATTAGACCACGTACAGGTTTGTTAGTTTTCTCGGAATCCCTGGTACGAGAGGATGTCTACCAGAAACGAAAAGAAATGGCGGCGGCGGAGACCGCACGGTTCGTCTCGATCATCTCGGAATTTACCGATGTAATCGAACCCGGGATCAGGGAAATACGGAGCAAAAAACAGGGGCTGCAGGCCCTGCACGAGGTCGAGAGCGCAGGCATCGATGCCATCATCCTCTACGTTCCGATTTTCATTGCGCCCGCTCTTGTTGCCCATATCGGCAACCTTACTTCAAAACCGGTGATCCTGGCCCAGAATGAAAACGAGGCATCCCTGAGCCAGCTTGCCTTCCTGGCGGTAGCGGGGATCATGGAGCAGATCGGCATGGACTATCTCCGGCTCGGCGGGGATGTCGCAAGCGATGA
>JAHEMX010000370.1 GCA_024643445.1 Desulfobulbaceae bacterium
CCACCTCGATGAATTTCACGGCAATCTCCTTGGCGATCTTGAGAATCGTGTCTGCGGAAACGGCTGTGTATCTGGCGTCTGTATTGTCACCGGTAGAATGTTTTTGTGCCATGCGGGTCTCCTCGTTTCATCATAAAGCGTCTCTGCCGCCGGAAGAAGGCCAATTCGTCTGGAACGACAGAGACGCTGTCCGACAGGAAGAACCGGTCAAGCCCTCCCTGGGAATTCCTCGATGAAATCTCCACGTGCAAAAAAAATCAAAGCGTGTGAGCGTTTCTTTTTCAGGATACTGCTGAGAGGTATAATCTTCCGGTCGAAAATTGGCAACACTTCGCTGTTTAAGAAAAAAGATGATCGTGATTCTGTATAGATGGTGAGCAAGGTTTTCCGGTTTGTTTGTTACGATTCGAAGGTTCCCGTGTCGATGGTCTGGTTTACCGGTGATAAAATCAGGTATGGTAAGAAACAGAGGACGGGCGAGATTCTGATATCGCCTCGTACTGTTGGTGCCTCGGGCGAGATTTGAACTCGCACGACCTTAAAGGTCAAGGGATTTTAAGTCCCTGGTGTCTACCAGTTCCACCACCGAGGCTGAGGCTATTGCCGAATTTTTTGCTGTTCACCCGTACATCACGCCGATCACCCGGCGTGCGGATCGACCGGTAACTGTTGTTGCCGGCAGATCGCATGAGGTAACAAATGAGGAAGAAAAAATCAAGTTGAAAAGGATTTGGCCGGTCCTGAACCGATCAGGTCTTCAGCATTGCGCCGGACCACGGCCTGATTGAAAAACCAAATTGCAGAGACCGAGGAAAAAACGATCGGTGAGTCTTTCGGTCGGTTCCTAGTAATACGATGCGCGCTCGATGATGGCGCGCATATCCCGTACCGCTTTGTCGAGTCCACTGAAAACGGCGCGGCTGATAATCGCGTGACCGATGGACAGCTCTTCTATACAATCAAGGGCGGCAATGGCCGCGGTGTTGGTGTAGTTCAGCCCGTGTCCGGCATTGACCCGCAGCCCGAGCAGGTGCGCTTCTTCCGCCGCCACCCTGATGAGCTCGAACTGCCGGTCACGTTCTTTTTCATCGGCGGCGTCTGCGTAGGTACCGGTGTGCAGCTCGACAAAGGTTGCGCCAATATCGAGTGAGGCTTTCACCTGTTCAAGATCGGGATCGATAAACAGGGAAACCGGAATGTTTGATTTGTTCATCCTGGCTACGGTCTGAGCCAGCTTCTTCTTCTGGCCGACGATATCAAGTCCGCCCTCGGTGGTCAACTCGGCCCGTTTCTCCGGCACAAGCGTCACCATGTCCGGAACGATGTCAAGCGCTATGGCAATAATTTCCCTGGCTGCACCCATTTCAAGGTTGAGCTTGGTCTGCACGGTCTCACGTAGAATCCTGACATCGCGGTCCTGAATGTGTCTTCGATCTTCTCGAAGGTGCACGACTATTCCTTCGGCACCTGCCAATTCACAGATCGCTGCGGCTGTTACCGGGTCAGGTTCAGTGATGCCTCGAGCCTGGCGGATGGTGGCGACATGATCGACATTAATAGCAAGGTGGGCCATCTTGGTTCTCCTGAACGTATCCGTTTGCCGGAGCAGTTCCTGCTCTTTTGCGTACATTATATCAGCATCTTCTGCAGATTTCTCGTGATCATAGCCAAGGAGGTGGAGCAGTCCGTGGACCATCAGCCAGCTCAGACGCCGGTGCAGGGACTCGCCAAAAAGAAGTGTCTCGGCTTCCGCCCGGTCAACGGAAATAATGATGTCACCAAGTTCTTTTATGGGCAGCTTGGCTAGAGAAGCAGCGGCTCCTTCCATGAATGGAAAGCTGAGAACATTGGTCGGTTCCGGCCTGCTTCGGTAGTGCTGGTTGAGCTGCTGCAATTCCTCATCGCCGGTAAAGACGATATTCACCTGGAATTTCGACCTTCCGCTTAGAACAAGCAGACGTTCTGCCATGTTCTCTGCCCGAGCGAGCAGTGCTGCGTCCATGCCGGCATGCCGGCTGATGATGGTTACCGGCATGGCGTCAGCGCAGAGAGCGTTCCGACGCTGGTTCAGGAACACGGGAATCAGGCCGGTTTCTGTCCATTATTCTGTTTCTCCTGATAGAGTTCATAGGCATGGATGATCTTTTGCACAAGCGGATGTCTCACGACATCTTCCTTGCTGAAATGACAGAAGCCTATGCCATTGATATTCTGCAGCAGGGCCTCTGCCTGGACCAGGCCTGAATGCTGGTGAGCCGGCAGGTCAACCTGGGTAATATCACCGGTAATGACGGCCTGTGAATCGAAGCCTATCCTGGTGAGGAACATTTTCATCTGTTCCCTCGTGGTGTTCTGTGCCTCATCCAGGATGATAAAGGCGTTCCCCAGTGTTCTGCCGCGCATAAAAGCCAGCGGTGCAATCTCAATGGCTCCCTGGTCAATCATATCGTAGGCTTTTTCTGGGCCAAGCATATCAATGAGGGCATCATTGAGCGGGCGCAGATACGGGTCAACCTTCTGTGCCAGATCCCCGGGCAGAAAGCCAAGTTTTTCCCCGGCCTCTACCGCCGGCCTGGTCAGGATGATTGAACGTACCTTTTCGTTGGCCAGAGCCGAGACGGCCATGGCCACGGCAAGATACGTTTTGCCGGTGCCGGCAGGACCTATTCCGAAAACCACATCGTTGTTGCGGATAGCATCGATATAAATCTTCTGATTCGGTGTCTTGGGGGAGATGATACGGTTCCTGGTGGTCACGAAAACCTTGTCCAGGAATATCTTGTCAAGACGTGCCTTCGGACTGGATTGCAAAATCTTCAGGCCAAAGGCGAAATCGGAAGAATAGACCGGATACCCCTTATTTATCAGTTCGTAGAGCTGATCGAGCAGATTGGCCGCGAGCTTGACTTCGTGCTCGGGACCGGTGATTTTCACGCTCGTGCCGCGGACATGAACGCGGACACCGGCCCCGTTTTCCAGGACCTGAAGGTTTTTGTTTAAATCCCCGTAAAGAATTCCTGCCGTTTGATTGTTGCTGAATGTCAACTCCCTGCTTTCAGATTGCCCCTGCATAAATATTATTTCTTGCCAGCCTCCTGAAGCGCTTCATTGATTTCGATCTGGAACCCCTGGGGAGATCTGTCCTTGAGTTTCTTGCCGTTGATAAAGATCGTAGGTGTGCCTCTCACCCCGGCAAGCTCGGCATCCTTGATATCCTTCGCGAGCTGTTCTTTAATGGCCGTTGAATTCATATCGTTCTGGAACAGGCCCATATCAAGGCCGATCTTGGTTGCGACCGTGTTGATAGACTGATCATTGAGTTTCCCTGAAGCGAACAGATTATCATGGAATTCCCAGAATTTGCCCTGCTTGGCGGCAGCGAGCGCAGCCCGCGCGGAAGGTTCAGCGAATTGGTGGAAGCTAAGCGGCATATTTTTGAAAACCAGTTTGACGTTGTCTTTGTTTTGCTCGAACACCTGTTCGAGTAGCGGCACAACCTGGCCGCAGTAGGGTCACTCAAAGTCCGAAAAGACGGCAATGGTCACCGGAGCATCAGGACGGCCCTTAAAAGGTGAGCCGCTAACGTCTATATCGGTGTGAAAATCAACCGCTATTTTGCGCAGTGTTTTTTTCTCGCGGTCGATAAGGAAAATAAATTCACCGCGCACGTCGGTATCGATCGCAACCACGCCGGCATCCACCGGGAAACTTCCCTTGAGGTTGCCGTTTGGTTCGTAAATAAGAACCTGGTGGCTTTCGGTGAGGATGTAGATGGAAGTGCCGTCAGCGGACTGAACAATGTCAACAGGACCGTAAGGCATCTGCCAGCCGTTTGTCTGCTTGAGCAGTAGGCCCGGGGACGGCCCGGGAGTGGTTGCGTCTGCCGGTGCATTGATTATCAGCAGACTACCGGCAATGAGGGTCAGCTGAAGAAGTTTTGAAAGCATAGCGTCCTCTTGAGGAAATGGTGATTGAATTGCTCATGACAAAGCATACGAGCTTCGTCAATTCCCAAGCAAAATAGCCATTATCGCCGCTTTTTACAAGGCAAGAAAAAAGTCTGATACCAATAAAAATATGGATTCGAAGAGGATTTGATGGTATCATCTCTGTCTTTTGCTGAATATTTCTCCTCGTGACGCACCATTCTTGACGGACGGACTATCAGTAATTATGTATCGGTTGCATTCTTCCTGATCGCGGCATGGGTGACTTGATGGCGGTTGCAGGGAACTGACGGTGTGCGAGAGTGGCGGAATTGGTAGACGCGCTGGTCTTAGGAACCAGTATCTCTGATGTGTGGGTTCGAGTCCCTCCTCTCGCACCAATGGTAAACAGCATTTAATCGTGAGATACCAATACTTGGCCTGCTTGTGTCGCATGAGCATGGCGGAACACGTTACAAAACAAAACATTTCCACAACAAGAGGATGATGTCAAATGGATGTTAAGGTTGAAGAA
>JAHEMX010000371.1 GCA_024643445.1 Desulfobulbaceae bacterium
CAAGTATGCTAATCCTTCCAAAGAAGTCACACAACGTTTTTAGTAAAAAGCATTAACGATGCGAGAATACCTGACCTTCAGACAACAAAAAGATTTTAAAAAAAATGTCCCCTCTTGTCAATTAGACTGGAAAATTGCTGTACCATCAAACTTTCAAGACTATCTCTCTGGTGGCCTCATTCTTTTTAATGGTTAGATCGTGAATCAGGTATGGATTTATAGAAACAAACTCACAGAGGATTATAGGGCGCTATTCCGGCAGCTCTGTGGTGAAAATTATATGACCGCATGACCGGCAGCAGTATTGACTGAAACGTGTTCTACTAGCTCCCGGCCTGGAATCGATGCACCGCATCCGTGCGGCGAGAAAATGAAGTGCGTAGATTCCCGGCCGACAGATAAACGAACCCGCTACCGTCAATATCGTTACAAGGCGTGCGGACATATCGTATTTTCTACTGAAAAAATCGACTGACTTTCTAATTCTTCCGACCTCATCTGGTAGATAGTGATTCCTGCAAGCAGTTGAAGTGGCGATGAAAGTCCCTAGCAAGGATAGCTCTCAGGGTTTTGTAATCCCAGCCCCCTGCAAAGTGATACTCAGGAATGAAATCAACGAGTACCTATTATCGGAAAACCGGAATAAAATTCCATGTAGTCAGATTGTTTCTCTGTAATCACGATAAGTATATATTTTTGTTGTAGATAAATATTTGTTATAATTTGTTTTATTCAAAACAAATGATTGTTTTTTTCTTCAGACGGAATTAACACTGCAGATGATGTCTTAGGTATCGTTTATAATAATGCTGTTGTTCCATCCCTTTCTATTGCAGATCTTAGCAGCGCCATAGAGTCAGGAGCATTAAGAGTCGGGCTACATATTAGGTCTATCGGTACCGCTGATGGGAGTGACTCTTATGTCAGTGGTCCTGCCCCAGTCCCTGAGCCAGCCACCACCATGCTTCTCTTCGGAACCGGTCTAGTTGGGCTTGTAGGATCGAGGTTCAGAAGAAAAAAATAGTATCCACCCCTTTTGTATCTCCCTATTTCTTCTGATATAAGGGCAGCGTCAGTAGTGGCTCTGCCCTTTTTGATTTAACGATATGGCTGCCTTATCGACGGCCCCCGGTATCAAATAGTATTCCTTCCCACATTTCCATTTTACCAGGCCGATCTGACTTTTTCTGACAAGGGGTTTTAGACAGGTTGCAAAACGTGGAAATAGGGTGCAGATAGGGTGCAAAATGAAATTACCGGTCAATTATGGTTGATTTTTATTTTAACCAAACCTCTATTTTATGCTGTGTATAGTGCTGGTTAAAACAAAACGGGAGTCTGAGAAAACTCTCAAACCCCCGTGGTTACTGGCGGAGCGGACGGGACTCGAACCCGCGACCTCCGGCGTGACAGGCCGGCATTCTAACCAGCTGAACTACCGCTCCTTACTACAGTATTTGGTGGGCGGAACAGGGATCGAACCTGTGACCCTCGGCTTGTAAGGCCGATGCTCTCCCAGCTGAGCTACCCGCCCGAAAAAGTGTGGTGTGTTTTAACAGCTTAACCCTACCTCGTCAAGCAAAATAATCATTGTGTCGTATTATGCTCCGACAAGGTTATTTCGTTGTATAACGAGTTGATAGGTGCATCTTTGAAAAGGATCTCGCCCTCTTCGGTGATGATAGACTGCTCCAGTACTTCGTCCATATGTTCGACAAGGGTTATCGAGAGTTGTTTCTTGATTTTAGCGGGCACATCAGCAAGATTCCGCTCGTTATCCTTGGGAACGAGGACGCTCGTTATATTTCCTCTCTTGGCGGCCAGCAGTTTTTCGGTAAGGCCGCCGATGGGCAGAACGCGGCCCCGCAGCGTTATCTCTCCGGTCATCGCCAGCTGACGCTTGACAGGTTTTCTGATCAACGCCGAGACAATGGAGGTAGCGATGGTAATACCTGCAGACGGTCCATCCTTGGGAATGGCACCTTCAGGCACATGCACGTGAATATCGAGCTTCTGGTAGAAGTCAGGAGCGAGTCCGAGTATTTCAGCGCGTGACCGTGCATAACTCAATGCTGCCTGGGCACTTTCCTGCATGACATCACCGAGCTTACCGGTGATGATCATTTTCCCGGATCCCTTCATCAGCGTCGTCTCGATCTGCAGCAGTTCGCCGCCGACCTCAGTCCAGGCAAGCCCTGTCGTCAAACCTACCCGGTCCTGTTCCTCGGCCAGACCGAAACGATATTTCGGGGTTCCCAGGTATTTGACAACCGTTTGCGCACTGAGCCGGTATTTCTTGGTGTTCAAACTTTTTTTCAACCGGTCCCGGGCAATCTTACGGCAGATAGATGAAATATTTCTTTCAAGATCACGGACACCGGCCTCCCTGGTATAACGACGTACGATCTCTAGCACCGCTCCATCGGTAAGCGAGATTTCTCCCGGCTTAAAACCGTTTTCCTTGAGCTGTTTGGGAATCAGGTACCCATCCGCTATCCTGTTCTTTTCTTCTTCCGTATAACCGCTGAGGTGGATAATTTCCATGCGGTCCTGGAGCGGCACGGGAATTCCGTGCAGGTTGTTAGCCGTAGTGATAAAAAACACTTCGGAAAGGTCGTAATCGATATCGAGATAGTGATCGTTAAAGGCAGAATTCTGCTCAGGATCGAGTACTTCGAGCAGGGCGGAGGAAGGATCTCCCCGAAAGTCCATCGACATCTTGTCTACTTCATCTAGGCAGAATACCGGGTTGGAAACACTGGCCCGCTGCATCGCCTGAATGATCTTGCCGGGCATGGCACCGATATAGGTCCGGCGATGACCACGGATTTCCGCTTCATCACGGACCCCGCCCAGTGAGATCCTCACGAATTTACGATCCAGCGCCCTGGCCACCGATTGACAGATGGAGGTCTTACCGACACCCGGAGGTCCGACGAGACAGAGAATCGGACCTTTGATCTTCTTGACCTGAGCTTGCACGGCGAGGTATTCAAGTATCCGTTCCTTAGGCTTTTTGAGGCCGTAGTGATCTTCATCAAGGATAACTTCAGCCTTGTTGATATCGATAACGCTTCTGCTCTTTTTCTTCCATGGCAGGCTCAGAATGCAGTCGATATAATTGCGCACCACCGTGGTCTCGGCAGACATCGGCGGCATGCTTTTCAGTTTCTTGAGCTCCTTGGTAATCTTCTCTTTAGCCAGGCTCGGTAATTTTTTCTTTTTAACCGTTTCTTCAAGTTCTACGATATCGTCAAGGCCTTCTTCTCCCTGTCCCATCTCGGACTGGATTTCCTTAACCTTCTCTCCGAGATAATAGTTTCTCTGGGCTTTGCCCATGCGCGTCTTGACCCGGGCATTGATATCCTTTTCAAGGCCGGCAAGTTCAATCTCCCGGCTCATCGTCTCCAGGATTTTTTCTATTCGCTCATGCAGCGTCTTACACTCAAGAATCTGTTGTTTCTCCTCGGCCCTCAGCGGTAGATGAGCACAGATCACGTCGACGAGTTTTCGCTGATCCTCGATCCCCTGGACGGACTTGATTACTTCCTTGGCAATCTTCTTGTTGGTATCGGCATATTCTTCAAAACACTTTCTCAATTCACGTTCATAGGCGATCATTTCCCTTGATATAACAAGATCTTCAGACAATTCCCGCAATTCGACCTGGATGAAGCGGTCATGCGGGACAAACGAGACGATCTCAGCCCTTCTCTGACCTTCGACCAAGGCCTTGATGGTGCCGTCCGGCAGACGAAGCAGCTGCATGACACTCGCCAGTGTCCCGATACGGTAAATTCCTTCGGCGTCAGGTTCATCGATTCCTGAATGCTTCTGGGTTACCAGAAAGATTTCTGTCCGTTTCTCCATCGCATCTTCAAGCGCGTGAATGGATTGCTTCCTGCCAACAACCAGCGGTGCGACCATGTGCGGAAAAATCACGATATCGCGCAATGGCATCAATGGAAATATTTTTGTGTCTGGCTTGGTTATGCTCATTTCATATCTCTAGCTGAGTGCTCTCAGGCACTTTTCAACTCGTTTTCGACATTTGTTTTGTGGTAAAGAATTACTGGGTAATCACCGTTGGTAATTACCTGTTCACTGATAACACATTCCTGAACATCCTTTTTTGACGGCAGGTCGTACATGACGTCAAGCATCGCCTCCTCGAGAACGGAACGTAGCCCCCGCGCACCGGATTTACGTTTCAGGGCCTTGCGTGCGGTAGCACTCAAGGCTCCCTCGGTAAATCGCAACTGAATACCCTCGAACTGGAAAAGTTTCTGATACTGCTTCGTCAGGGCGTTTTTCGGCTCCTTGAGTATCCGGACCAGATCCTCTTCCACCAGCTCTTCCATGGTTGCAATAACCGGCAGACGACCGACAAGTTCAGGAATAAGACCGAATTTGAGCAGATCCTCTGGCTGAACCGAGGCAAGCACCTCACCCAGTTTCTT
>JAHEMX010000372.1 GCA_024643445.1 Desulfobulbaceae bacterium
GTTACCGGGATATTCCGCCGAAACGGCACCGTGACACTCAGACCGCCCCGCACATCACCTTCCTTATAACCCTGCTCTGCGTGGCATTTCAAACACCCTTTTTCCACCACGAGCGGGGCCATATAGAAATAAAAAGACGTCCCGTCCGTTTCAAAGAACTCTCCCCCCTCCGCCACCCCCTGCTCAAACTGCTTGAGGTAAACGGACTCACGCGAAGTAGCGCTGTTATTTTGCCGGAGGGGTGTCAGGCTGGTCAGGTGAAACTTGATGCCGTTCGCACCTCCGGCAATCTCCGATAGTTGCCGGGTCATCAAGGCGGGATTTATCATCCTCAGCCGACGGTTCGAATCTACCACAATATCCTGCTCTTCCCCAGCAGGAGAGGGTTGCGGTTCGGTATCGCCGGCAACCAGGGCATAAATTCCCCCGTGATCAGTATTCCATTTCCGCGTCAAGACAATCTGATCAAAAATGTTCCTGGCGACCAGTCGTGCCTGGTCTGACTGTTCATGTCTGCTGCCGTAATAATTCCAGGCCATCGAGGATATAATGACGACCATCCAAAGGACGGCAAGCGTATTGATATTTTTCTTTACATCCATGGTAATCAAAAGAAACGCTGTATCTTCAGGTAGGTTTGCCTTCCTTTATATAACAAATACAGACGTTAATATACACTGGAAATCCCCCCTGCCCCTCTTTTTGCTCAACAGCTGATGCCAACCACTTATTTTCTCCCCCGTTGTCAAGGTCCAGAAGAAATCAGTCCGGGGGAGCAGAGAGGTTACGTCTGCACCACTATTCCTGCCAAGGAAGGCGCGAGATCCGGCGGCTGAAATATGCTAAAGCACCATCATTCAAGGCAGAAGGCCGGGTCATTATTCGATCTGTTTTTTCTCTTGCTTCGTTCTCTGTTCCTCGACTTCCCTGACGGAACGCGCAGCATCGATTGGTTTCTTTATTTTCTCAACCATTTCCGCAGCCACCCTGTCGGTCGCTTTCTCGATACCGCCTTTTTCCTCATCCTTGGCATCATCTGCCGAACAGGACAGGAGCAGGAAAAAAAGGATCACTGATGCAAGAATCATTTTCACGGCTTCCCCTCTCCTGTCATTGTCGACGTACAGCAATGCTCGCAGGCAGCCGAACTCACCCCGACAACGGGCTGCACGCCTGGTATGGAAAAATAGTCCATCGAAATGATTATTAAAAGCAGATACGGTGTGCTACATTGGTGCCTTAAGGTAAAATCAGGATAGTTTAAACGTGCATGGAAATCAATCACATAAAGAGATAGTGGAAGAAGCTGATACAAAAGGCAGGCCGGCCGGTTTGGCGACGCTGCTTGCTCTTCTCATACCGCAGTTCAGAAAACATCGCTGGCGTCTTCTGGTCGGTTTTCTCGCCCTGATATTCGTAGATTTTCTCCAACTCATCATCCCCCGGATCCTGAAGACCGGCATCGATTCACTATCGGCGGTAACAGCATCGTCCGGCCTGCTGCTGAAACTCGGCGGTCTGATTATCCTCATAGCGCTGCTGATAGTTCTGTTACGATTTGTCTGGCGCACCCTGATTATCGGCTTTTCCCGCTACCTCGAACAGGCCATCAGAAACCGCATATTCAATCATATCCTCGGCATGGATCAGCCTTTTTTTGAGAAGCGCACGACCGGGGACATCATGGCCCACACCTCCAATGACCTGGCTGCCGTCCAGATGGCCTGCGGCATGGGTATGGTGGCCGCCGTGGATGCCATCGTTCTATCGGTCGCGGCCATCGGTTTCATGGTGCACATTCATCCCATGCTCACCGTTGCAGCTCTCCTCCCCATGCCGATTCTGGCCATCTCCACCCGCCTGCTCTCGGCCAGGCTGCATCACCGTTTCAATACCGTGCAGGAACAGTTCTCCCTGCTCACGGAATTTGCACGTGCAACCACGATATCGGTGAAACTGACCAAGGCCTATACCCTCGAAGCAATTCAGGCCCTGGAATTTGACCGGATCGGGAAAAAATATGTTGCAGCGAATATCCGGGTTGCAATGGTCCAGGGACTGCTCTTTCCGGCCTCGACGCTGATCGGCAACCTCGGCCTTCTGGCGATCCTCGTTTTCGGCGGCAGACTCGCCATCCGTGATGTTATCACCATGGGTGATTTCGTCGCCTTTATCACCTACCTGCAGATGCTGATCTGGCCGATGATGGCGGTCGGCTGGGTGGCGAATTTATTGCAGCGGGGAGTGACCGCCCTGCGGCGCATCCATACGCTGATCAGCTCAGAAGCCCTGCTGCTCGACCCCCCTCAGGCAGCGTTCAGGGAAATAGAAGGTCATCATTTTGTCATTAAACATCTCAGTTTTTCCTACCCGACATCCGCCCGCCGGGAACTCTCGGATGTCAGTTTCACCTTGCACTCCGGTATCATTGGCATTACCGGCCGGACCGGAAGCGGCAAGACAACCCTGTGTAAACTGCTCATGCGACTCTACCCCGTTGCGGACGGGATGATTTTTTTCGGTGGACATGATGTCAACCAGCTCTCCCTTGACCAGCTGCGTTCCAGGATCGCCTATGTCAGCCAGGAACCAGTCCTGTTCTCCGATACGATCAGGGCGAACATCGGGTTTGGCAAAGAAGAGGCGAGCCCGGAAGAGATAGAACAGGCCGCGGTCGATGCCGCCCTGCATGAGGATATCATCGAATTCAGGGAGGGCTATGACACACTCATCGGTGAACGAGGCGTTATGCTTTCCGGTGGCCAGCGGCAGCGCCTGGCCCTGGCTCGCGCCCTGCTCTGCGATCGTCCCGTCCTGGTTATCGACGATGGTTTATCGGCTGTCGATACCGTGACAGAAAACAGAATCCTGGAGGTGCTTCGTCACCGGCTCGCCGGAAAGACCGTCTTTATCGTTTCAAATCGAATCAAACTGCTCTCCATGACCGATCGTATCCTGGTCCTGGACCGGGGCCGGCTTGTCAGCAACGCCACGCACCACGTTCTCCTTGAAGAGAATGCGTTTTACCAGGTCATGTATCGCAAACAACAGCGGCATAACCTCACGGAGAACCGCTAGCATGCAGGATTTCGGCTACATGGAAAAAGGCAAGAACGCCTCCATCGGTGATCTTTATCTCTGGCGGCGCGTGCTGTACAGCAGCCAGGGCTATAAACCGGCCATCGGTGTTGCCGTACTGCTGTCCCTTGGCGTGACCGGGGCAACCATCGGACTGCCCTACCTGATGAAGGTAGCCATTGATTCGTCCATCACGGCAACACTGGTGCCCATGGATCAACGCCTTGCCATACTCACCACCACCGGGATTCAGTTCATTCTGCTCATTGTCAGTATATTCGTACTGACCTTTGTCCAGGTCATGTTGCTGGAATGGGTCGGACAATCGGTGATGCATCGTATCCGCCAGGATCTCTTCAAACATATCCTGAACCTGGACCTTTCCTTTCTCAGTAGACAGCCAACGGGCCGGCTCGTCACAAGATTAACCAACGACGTGCAGAACATGCACGAGATGTTCACCTCTGTTCTGGTCACCATGTTTAATGACGTGCTGCGCCTTATCGGCATACTCGTGATGCTGTTCATGATCAATATCCGTCTGGCCCTGTTCATGTCGATCTTCGTACCCCTGGCAGTCCTGCTGACCATAACCTTTTCCCGTCTGGCCCGTGAAAAATTCCGGGCCATCCGCAGCCAGCTCTCGCGACTGAACAGCTATATCCAGGAATCGGTGTCCGCTATCAGTATCATCCAACTCTTCGGCGGCCAGAAAAGAGCATTCCAGCGCTTTGATGACCTCAGCAGCGAGTATCTGAGACGCACGCTGGGGCAGATCCGCCTCTTTGGCGCCTTCATGCCCCTCACCGAACTGCTCAGCTCCGCGTCAATAGCCCTGATCCTCTGGTATGGCGGCACCGAGATCATCAACCACACGCTCAGCATCGGTGAACTCGTTGCCTTTCTTGCCTACATGCGGCTTTTCTTTCAACCCCTCAAGGAACTTTCGCAGAAGTACTCGATCGTCCAGTCCGCTCTCGCATCAGCGGAGAGGATATTCTCGATGCTCGACACTACACGGCAGATCTCGGATTCTCCCGCGCCGCGAACGCTTGCAGCCATCCGGGGATACCTGAAATTCGACGGGATCACCTTTGGCTACGATGCCGAACCAGTCCTGCATAATGTTTCGCTGTCGATAACGCCGGGAGAAACCGTTGCCATTGTCGGTACTACCGGATCGGGCAAAACAACCCTCATCAATCTCCTGCTGCGTTTTTACGAGCCACAACAGGGCACCATAACCATAGACGGCTGCGATATTCGCGAGCTCCGACTCGACGATCTGCGTCACTCGGTCGGCGTGATTCTGCAGGATGTATTCATACTCAAGGACAGTCTGCTTGAAAATATCACCATGGACAGCGGCTGCTCCCGTG
>JAHEMX010000373.1 GCA_024643445.1 Desulfobulbaceae bacterium
TAATTCTGCCCGAAGTGGAAGGTCTTTTAGGGATAACTCTGATCTCGCTTTAAAAAGAGGCAGGGAGCCGATGCATCCACAAAAGGATAGACGCCCAGGTAATCCGCCTGTTAAAAAGGCGGAAAGAGGCTCGGATGTTGAAGGCGTTTTGCACCACTATCGAAAAGTTTCACAAGGGGGCGGATTACTTTTCAAGGCCGACGCTGTGGCTCAATGTTCAGCTTTTGATAGAAACGCCGCAATCTTTCGAGGATTGCACAAGATTGCCCAGGCAGGCTGGATCAAGGAGGGTACTTCAATTATGCTTTGCGTTGAAAAATTGAGGAAACAGGCATGGAATTGAGCCGGCAGTCTTCAGGTCTTCGCACACCTGCCCTGGGTCTTGGCTGCTGGGGCATGTCGGATGCCTACGGCCCGGCGGATGAAAAGGAAAGCATCGCGACAATAGAGGCGGCCCTGGCTGCTGGTCTGCGCCATGTTGATACAGCCGACGTGTATGGTAACGGGCACAATGAAACCTTGTTGGGGAAGGTCCTCACCGGTCGTCGTCAGGACGTCTTCCTGGCAACCAAGTTCGGTTTCGTCGGAGATGAGTATGGGCAGGTCCGCGTTGATGGCCGTCCGGAGCGAGTGAAGATCGCCTGCGAAGCCAGTTTGCGGCGGCTTGGCACGGATGTGATTGATCTCTACTACCTGCATCGACGCGATGCACGGGTAGCAATCGAGGATACCATAGGTGCCATGGCGGATCTTGTCCGTGAGGGGAAGGTCAGATATCTCGGGCTCTCCGAAGTCTCGGCCGAAACCCTTCGACGAGCTTCGGCCGTCCATCCCATAGCTGCCCTCCAGTCGGAATACAGTCTGTTCACCCGGGACCCGGAAAGCTCGGTGCTTCCGGTCTGCCGCGAGCTTGGCACCGTCCTGGTCGCCTTTTCCCCGCTCGGCCGCGGATTGCTGACCGGCAAGGTGAGGTCACGTGCGGAACTTGCCAAAGGTGACTATCGCCTCAAGATGCCCCGTTTTGCAGAAGAAAATCTGGCGAAAAATCTCGCCCTGGTAGAGGCCCTGGGAATCATCGCGCTGGCAAAAAACGGCACCACGGCCCAGGTCGCGCTTGCCTGGCTACTGGGCCAGGGAGCGAATATCCTTCCTATTCCCGGCGTGAAGCGGCGGAGCCATCTGCAGGAGAACCTCGGTGCCCTTAAAATCCGGCTCACGCCCGATGATCTCACCCGGCTTTCCGCCCTCAGCGCGTCTGTACAGGGGCCAAGGCACAATCCCCATAACTTGATGTTCCTTGAGAATTCCTGACAACCATACGGTTTGGAAGGGCGGAGTTTCTTTGCCTTGACAGACGGGCTAGGAGCGTCAGCTACGGTCTTTTCTTGCCGGTCAACTCCGGCAGGAACCGATTGAATCCATACAGGAAGAATCTCTGATCATCTGTATCACGGGAAGATGAATGTTGCTCAAACACATGGGTAAGGTCATCTGATGGTCTTCAGATCCCTGTAACTATATGCCCTTCAATACCTTTTAGTCACCAGCGGTGAGCTTGCGCTCATATTTTAATTGCATCCGAACAATTTCTGATTAGCTTTTAAGGCTCATGCATCAGCGTGATTACATTCATGTATGCATTCCTGTATGCCATTCTCGACCTTCTGGATGGAAAACCGCAACGAACCTTCAATATCAACATCAGGAGAGAAACATGTTGAAAGTGAATAAGAAAGCCCTTGTCAGGACCATGCTTGCTGGAGCGATTATTTTTGCCAGCAGCATAGTCTCAGCTGCCGACAAGCCAAACATCGTAGTAATCTGGGGCGACGATATCGGCTGGTACAATATCAGTGCCTATAACCTTGGGGTCATGGGGTACAAGACTCCGAACATCGATCGCATCGCCAAGGAAGGAGCCCTGTTCACCGATTGGTACGGCCAGCAGAGCTGCACCGCCGGGCGCGCGGCGTTCTTAACCGGGCAGTCACCGATTCGCACCGGCTTGCTGAAAGTGGGTCTGCCGGGCGCCAAGGAAGGCATCATGGTGGAAGACCCGACCGTGGCCGGTTTACTGAAGGCGCAGGGATACATGACCGCCCAGTACGGCAAGAATCATCTCGGTGACCGCGACGAACAGCTGCCAACCAACCATGGGTTCGATGAATTCATGGGCAACCTGTACCATCTCAATGCCGAAGAGGAACCGGAAAACCCGGATTATCCGAAGGACCCGGCGTTTCACAAGAAATTTGGCCCCCGCGGGGTTATAAAATCCACCGCTGACGGCAAGATCGAAGATACTGGTCCGCTCACCAAGAAGCGCATGGAGACTATCGATGAAGAGGTTACTGCGGGCGCGCTCGATTTCATCGATAGAGCCAACAAATCAGGCAAACCGTTCTTCCTGTGGTGGAATTCGACTCGCATGCATATCTTCACCCATCTCAAACCGGAGTCTCAGGGCGTAACCGGCGTGGGGCTCTACCCGGACGGCATGGTGGAGCACGACGGCATGGTCGGCCAGATTCTGGATAAACTCGATAAACTTGGTATTGCCGACAATACCATCGTCATGTATTCCACCGATAACGGTGCTGAACTCATGCTCTGGCCCGATGGCGGCATGACCCCGTTCCGAGGCGAGAAAAACACCCAGTGGGAAGGCGGCTACCGGGTACCGACCGTGATCCGATGGCCTGGTGTAATCAAGCCCGGCACGGTTATCAATGAAGTCGGCTCGCATGAAGATCTGCTGCCCACCATGCTGGCGGCAGCCGGACAGCCGGATATAAAAGAACAGTTAAAGGCAGGCGGTGTTAAGGCGATAAACCGTACCTACAAGGTACATCTGGATGGCTACAATCTCCTCCCCGCACTGAAGGGAGAGGCCGAATGGCCTCGCAAGGAGTTCCTCTACTGGACCGACGGCGGTGATCTGGCTGCCCTGCGTTATAACCAGTGGAAGGTGCACTTCATGGAGCAGCGTGCTCATGGTTTTGACGTCTGGGCTGAGCCTTTTGTATCCCTGCGTGTCCCCAAACTTTTCACTCTCCGCGGCGACCCTTTCGAAAGAGCCGATCACGATTCCATCCTGTATGACAACTGGCGTGTGGAGCGGGCTTTTGTCCTGGTTCCGGCACAGGCGTACGTGGGGAACTGGTTGCAGAGTTTCAAGGATTTCCCGCCGCGGCAGAAGCCGGGCAGCTTTAGCCTCGATCAAGTGATGGACCAACTGACCGAAGCGGCCAGCAACTAACCTATCATAGCATTTTGACTTGAAGGCAGGTCCAGGAGCGGGCCTGCCTTCTATGAAACCACTCGTCCCGCTTCTCTTGTAAACCTCCCCAGTTCACCCACCGTGGAGAAACTCAAAACGGGGAGGCTGTTTCCAGTTGGCCCGGCATGGTTCTGTAGTCATTACAAATCCTTGACTCTGTCGGTATGTGTCAAGCTATTAGGAAGGACAACGGAATTACGACAGTTTTGGACGCGCCGGAAAAAATCGGGAAAGTACTAATTGGAAGCCCTCTAATCTGTTCAGATTAAAGGGCTCTTGAGGAAAATGGCGGAGAGGGTGAGATTCGAACTCACGGTACTCGCGTACACACGCGTTCCAGGCGTGCACCTTAAGCCACTCGGTCACCTCTCCGCATGCAGTGGACTGTTTAGAATTACCGAGTGCAACTAATTAAACGGTGACAGCGAATTTATCAATCAAAAAGTAGGTTGCAGGGAAAAAAGAGACAGTGATTACCTCAATCAGGCTCAAGGCGCCGCTGCCTGAAGAATTCCGTCAAAAGTGCTGAGCAACGCTCCTGCAGGAGCCCTCCGTCGACACGCAATGAATGGTTGAGCCGTGCGTCTCTGCCGATTCGGTAGCGTGATTCGGCGGCTCCGGTTTTCGGGTCATAAGCGCCGAAGACCACTCGCTCGATCCGGCTGTGGATTATGGCCCCCATGCACATCAGACAGGGTTCCAGCGTGACATAAAGGGTGGTCCCGTTCAACCGGTAATTCCCCCTTTTTCGTGCAGCCTGTCGAATGACATTTATTTCCGCGTGCGCCGTCGGATCATTTCCGCTTATGGGACTGTTGCCTGCCGCGGCGAGCAGGATCTGCCCGTCGGTTATCACCGCGCCAACCGGTACCTCACCGATATCAGATGATTTACTGGCTTCAGCAAGAGCCCGGAGCATCCAGTCGTGGTCTTCTTTACTAAATAACATGTAATTACAGTTGCTTAGCCAAAAAGTGGTTTTGTCATTTTCGATCAATAATAAGGTAAATGTAGAATTTTGTTTGCATTTTTTTTTTTAGTTACGTATAACGGGTGATGGGGAATTACGATTATGAAATAACAGATACGGTGTTGTAATGTCAGATAGAGAAACCATTCTCATGTATGACTCCTGTTCGGGCAGTTCTTCATTGATCGCCGAGGCCCTGACTGAGA
>JAHEMX010000374.1 GCA_024643445.1 Desulfobulbaceae bacterium
GCTTTTAAAGGCATTGCTAAAAAAGAGCATTGAAGCCTCGCCTATCCTGTAACAAACGTCGTTCCAACAAAATCATGCCTTCCAGTCAACCGTCAGGGGCATAACTGCGCAGCAACTCCTGAACCGGGACTATTGCGCTTGATTTTTCCATATTTCCGGCCTTATTTGTGCACACCAGCGCCATCACCGGGCTTATCTATCATCCCTGCACATCATTTGCCGGCTCGACGTATCCCAGCCAACCGTCATCTACCGCCTCCAACGCGGTATCGCTTTTTCTGACATCCGCGTTCTGGGCCGGTGGGGCGCACTTGCGATCGGCCATCTCATCCGACACCCCCAGGTGATCGAGGATCCTGCGAATCACCTGGGGGGCATTTATGAAACTGATGATGCGCATATCCGCAGCACAGTGCGGGCAGATCAGCGGATCGACCTCGAGGACTTTCCTGATGCACTCGCGCCACAACGGTGATGGTATCCTCTTTGCCCGGTGGTCAAAGATCTTCATGGGGATCGTCCCCACCATCTCATCCTGTTCTTCATTCCGGGCGGCAGCTTTGAGGCGATCGCCGCGCATCCGGTTTGAATACCAGCCGTAATAGCGGATGAGCTGGAATGATCTGTCAGGGATATATTGGGTGAGTTAAGCTGCCAGCGCGCATAATCACCGAAGGTCTGAATCGCCGGGACGAGTCCCGGGATGCCCTCCCTCCGGTTGATCGTCAGACGCAGAATGGTCGTCAGGCTCTTGTTTGCGCACTGTCTCAGCTTACCGAGAAGCGTGCTATCATGGAGGAAAAACCTGCGCAGTCTTTTGGGAATACGATTGACGGGCGGCAAAAAGCATGATGGAAACTGCGCGGTTGTGGCGGCTGAGTTTTATTGGTAAGCAAATATTTTACAGGAAAATATCGTGTAACGATAGTATGGTACAACAGTTGTTTCAGGCGCAGAGCGCATGCTCTGCCGCGGGAATCCGGCCCAGTGAAACGCGGAAAAGACGGAAGATAACCTTGCCTGATCAGGCCGTCTGCCGTTGACTGAACAAAAACAGAGGGAAGAAAGAGAGCAGACAGTATCCGCCTCACCAGTAAATCAAGCGCCATGATGATGGAAAAACCTTCCGCGATCTTTTTTGATGCATTCGACTACGACCTGCTGCGAATCGTCAACGACGTTCTTGACCGTGGCGATCAATCGCGGGTCCTGCGCTCGCTCCTCGGCGACTATATGCATCCGCAGGGTATAAAGGAGATGGCGGCTCCGCGGGGCCTTCGCATCGCCTACGCCGTTGCCAGCCTTCTCGGCTCCTTCGAAAAAGGCAGCGCCGCAGACCGCATCAGGGCCCTGCGGTCCCTGCACGGCGAGGTCTTTCTCTCCTCAGCCACCTTCCTGCAGAAAAATACCGCACGGGTGCTGCTGCAGATCATGAAGGAGCTGATCCGCAGTAAAGAAAATACCTTGCGGCAACTCAAGCTGGCCCATGATTTCCGTATGGTGTCCACCGGTAATCCACGCTTCGTGCGGGCCGAACTGGCCAACTACCACCTGCTTGAAATGCCCGAGGAATGGAACCAGTACGCCTTTGACGATCATGTCCACGACGCCAACACCAAAGGCAGGAAGTCTCCGACCCATCTGCTGATGGACGCCTGGATCAAGGGCATTCGGCACCTGACGGTGGTGTACTACAACTTCGTCAGCCCGGAAGTCGTCGAGGAACTGCTGGAGGCAAGCGAGATACTCGATGTCAAGGTTCATGTCGGCATTGAACTGCTCTCACGCTTTCGTGAAAAGTACGCCCGCTTCACCTGGATACCACTTGGCTTTCACGACAACCGCAACTTCCTGGAGTTTCTCCATGAGAAAGGGGTTAAAAAACTCATGGACCAGGGACGCGAGGTATCCCGTTATCAGCAAAAATATGTTTTCGATGTACTCGATGCCTTTAACAGCAGTCATCGGCACCATCTCAACCGGGACCTGAAGGTATCAATGGGTCCCTTGCGGCGGGAAGATTTCCTCCGCTTTGTCGGAACAGGTCAGCCTTCTATTCTCCATCTAGCCAGTTTTATTCATACGACCATCTTCACCCTTATCAAAAAAGATCTCCCCTTCCTATGCGAGGAGCAGGAAACAGTGGGCGCAGCTACCGCGCCGTCGAGCACACAGCATTTTGCGAAACTCAGGGCAATCAGTGTCGAAGCGATCATCGATGAGTATCTCCTGCCGGCCCGGAATCCTGAACTCCACGATCCGACCCACCCCCAGGATTTCGCCTTGCTCCCGAAAATGCTCAAACTCTCCCCCAGGGACACGCTGAGCAAGGTCCTCTCGCTTCATTCAAGTTCAACCTTCACCCTCAACCTCTCAAACCTGTCGGTGCAGGATACCCTGGAATTGCTCTATGATTGCGCCGGTATGATCACCCATATCGAGTCTTACAACCTGAAAGATGCGGCTCACGGCATGTCCTCCGGCGACACACCGGCCACGGCCTACGGGGGCGATGCCGTCGACCTGAAAAGCCCTGAACAGTACTACCGCCTGATCAGAGATCTTCAGGGAGCGCTTACGGATGACAATGTCATCAGTCTCAAGCGGGCGATCAGGGCAATTATCTGGGATTATGAAGAAAAGCGGCTGCGACTGAAAAAACTCGTTGACCTGATACCTGCGGAAAAACCTGGGAAAGGCAAACTTGAGCATGAATATCTCGGGATGGTTCAGAGAAAAGAGCTGCTGCTCGACATTCTCCATAATCTTGAAAAATTTCACCACTTCTATAGAAAACGAGCCCTCGGTTCACACATCGGCTCGGGCTCGACCGGCAGAGCCGAACACCAGCACGGCATGGGCCTCATCGTCATCAACACGCTTACTGCCGGAGCCAGGAGATCGGTTCGAACGGCCATTGCAGGCAACAAAAGAAATCTCATTCCCGTCACCGCCCTACTGACCAAGCACGTTCATCGCCGACGCAATGAACGAGTGCCGGCAGACAGAAACAGCCGGTTGCTTGCCAGAATGCCGTTCTTCGGCAGACCGCTGGACCTGCAGTGGGAAGATTGGAGTCTGGACAGCCTCATTGTCACTCCCGGGACCCCGGGAAACATCGCGACACTTGGCGGATTAAGCCATAACGGGGAATATGAAAGGCTGTTCAGCAACGAAAGAAAAGAGGAAAAGCTCGAGCATCCCTGGAAATACCTGAACACCAACCTGAAAAACAGCCTGAAGGTCCTTATCGGCCTGATTCCGGCCTTTCTGACCTTCAGCCTGACCAAGGACTGGTGGCTGCTCGCCTATTTCGGCGCCTTCATCTGGTTCGGCATAACCGGATCGCGGAATATCATCCAGTCGGTACTGGGAGGCGGCGGCCTCAGGCGCTCCCCGCTGCTGCCGTGGAACTCTCTGGTCAGCTGGAGCCGCATTGCCGATTCCCTGCTCTATACCGGTTTTTCCGTTCCGCTTCTTGACTATCTCGTCAAAACGCTCCTGCTGGACCGGGCATTTGGCGTGACCACGGCGACCAATCCGGTCCTTCTTTATTCAGTCATGGGGCTGGCAAACGGCATCTACATCTCCAGCCACAACATCTTCCGCGGCCTGCCGAAGGCGGCGGCAACGGGAAATTTTTTCCGCTCCATCCTGGCGATCCCCCTTGCCGTTTTGCTCAACTCGCTGCTGGGATCACTGCTGATGCTCGGCGGGGCTGCCGATGTCACCGGAATACTGCAGAAATGGGCTGCCATTATCTCCAAGTTCGCCTCTGACTGCGTCGCCGCGGTCATTGAGGGGCTGGCCGACCGGCAGACGAATATCCGTGCCCGTCTTGCCGCATATCGATCGAAGATTGCTCAACTTTTTGCTCTTTTCTCGCGGCTTGACCTGCTCTTTCCCGGGGAGGATGTGCTCGACATCCTGCAGTCACCCAAGATGATGATGGAAACCCTTAATTACGAGGCAAAGGAGCAGGAGAAGCTGATTATCGTCAACGCCCTTGACCTGATGTACTTCTGGATGTATCAGCCCCGGGCCCGCAAGGCCCTGGAGCAGATCTTTGAAAACATGACGCAGGAAGAGTGGCTGATATTCTATCGATCACAGCTGGTTCTCAAGCGTCACAAGGAAATCAGCCAGTTCTTCATCGACGGGCTGGTGGGCAAAAATTTCACCAAGGCCCTGTCCTTCTATCTCGACCGATCCGAGCAGTACCTGCTTGATATGGAACGGCTCGGTTTAAAAAGGAAATGGACCGGATAGAAACCGGCAGCTCCGCAAATCCCTTCTCCCGCCCTGCCGGCCGAGCAAAAAAGCCGGCCTCAAACGCGTTGACCACGCTTTTCAGAGCTGCTCTGCCAAAGATTAACACCTCACAAGGGGGTATAAGTACCTTCACGAATGTCATTCTTGCAAAACAAGAAATGAATTTCTAAGGTACTAA
>JAHEMX010000375.1 GCA_024643445.1 Desulfobulbaceae bacterium
ACTTATCTCTTTAAAGTTCCGATGACCAGGGAGAATTGATTAATGACCATTCCATTTTTTGACCGGCGGAACATGAATTTCGTACTCTACGAGATGCTTGGGGCCGAGCAACTGACTTCCTATGATTATTACCGGGAACATTCCCGGGAAACCTTTGACGCGATCATCGAGGTGGCCGAACAGATTGCCCGGGAACATTTTCATTCCCATAACGTGAAAGCCGACAAAAATGAACCGGTAATGATTGACGGTCGGGTTACCATCATCCCCGAGGTGAAGGAGGCTATCGGGCACTTCACCGAGGCGGGATTTCTCGCGAGCCATCACCGTGAGGATTTGGGCGGCATTCAGCTGCCCTGGGTGGTCAACCAGGCCTGCTTTTCTATTTTTCAGGCCGCCAATATCTCAACCGTTGCCTATCCATTCCTGACCATCGCCGCCGCCAATGTGATCGAGGCCTTCGGTTCCGAAGAACAGAAAGCACGATACCTGCCGCCGATGCTCGACGGGCGCTGTTTCGGCACCATGGCACTGACCGAACCGCAGGCGGGCTCGTCCCTGGCAGACATAACGACCACGGCAGTCCCGACGCCTGAAGGGCATTATCTGCTGCGCGGAAACAAGATGTTCATCTCCGGCGGCGAGCATGAATTGTCCGAGAATATCGTTCACCTCGTGCTGGCGCGCATTGTCGGGGCGCCGCCGGGGGTTAAGGGGATTTCGCTGTTTCTGGTACCCCGCTACCAGGTCAACCCGGATGGCAGTCTCGGCGAACATAACGATGTCGCTGTTTCCGGCCTGCTGCACAAAATGGGCTATCGGGGCACGGTTTCCACGGCGCTTAATTTCGGTGAGAATAATCGTTGTGTGAGTTATCTGATCGGTGAACCGCACAAGGGGCTCACCTACATGTTCCACATGATGAACGAAGCCCGGATCGGGGTGGGGATGGGCGCTGCAATGCTGGGTTATGCCGGTTACCTCTATTCCCTCGACTACGCCCGCACCCGCCCCCAGGGTCGCCTGCCGAGCAACAAGGACCCGCAGGCCAGGCCGGTCATGCTTGTCGAGCATACCGATGTGAGGCGGATGCTTCTCCAGCAAAAGGCCTACGTCGAGGGGGCCTATGCCCTTGGCCTTTACGCGGCTTGGCTGGTTGATCAGCATAAATACGCCCCTGACGAACAGATTCGTAAAAATTGCGGACTCCTGCTCGACATTCTCACCCCGATCGTCAAGGCCTGGCCTTCCGAATATGGTCTGAAGGCAAATTATCAGGCTATTCAGATCCTCGGCGGGTATGGCTATACCCGGGAATATCCGGTAGAGCAATATTACCGGGATAACCGGTTGAACCCGATCCACGAGGGAACCAACGGCATTCAGGCTATCGACCTGCTGGGGCGCAAGGTAACGATGTTCGATGGTGCCGCCTTCAAGCGGTTGCTGGCGGCAATTACCGAAACCATAGAGCAGGCAAAGAGCGAACCCGTTCTCAAGGAGTGGACGGGACAGCTCGACCAGGCCCTGACCACGGTTGAAACAGCGACCGCAGCCTTGCTGGAAACGCTCGGGCAGGAAGGGATCGAGACCTATCTTGCCAACGCTTCCCTGTATCTGGAGATGACGGGGCATCTGGTTCTGGCCTGGATCTGGCTCCGCCAGGCATCGGTTGCCTGCCGGCGGATGGAATCGGCTTCCGGGTCCGATCAAAAATTCTACCGCGGCAAGCTGCAGGCCTGCAGGTACTTTTTCCACTGGGAACTGCCCAAGGTCCACTATCAAAGCCAGATTCTCAGGAATATGGACCGCACCTGCCTCGATATGCAGGACGACTGGTTCTGAAACCGCGTCGGGCCGGAATGACGATTGCGGGTTATCGCGGCCATTCTTGGTAAAGATGTGGGAACACGGTTGGCGTGCGCTATCCCCGGGTAAATGCCTATGTCATTTTTAATCGGTACCTTATCTTTTTTCTTTTGGCGAGAAATCTGACTGGTAAAAACCCGTGCCTTCAAAAAACAACAGACATTTCTCCATTGCCGCTGCATGCTTCATGATCCAGGCCATAGGCATCGGTGCCTTCGTCGCCTATGGCGTGTTTTTCAATTCGCTGGCGAATGAGTTCGGGTGGTCGAGAGCCGTGGTCTCCGGGGCATCATCCGTTGCCTTGTTTTCCAGTGGATTTCTGGCCATCTTTGCAGGTCGGCTCAACGACCGGTACGGTCCCGAAAAGATCATGGCCTGCGCTTCAGTGTTTTTCGGTGCCGGCCTCATACTGATGTCACGGGTCCATGAGATATGGCAGCTTTATTTCTACTACGGCATCATCTTCGGTATCGGTCTCAGCGTCATCGATGTGATAGCCCTCACAACGACCGCCAGATGGTTCCCCCATTCCCGGGGGGTGATGACCGGGTTTGTAAAAGTAGGTACGGGTGCCGGGCAGTTTTCTTTAACCTTTCTTGCCGGCGTGCTGATCGCTGTATACGGCTGGCGCCAGGCCTACGTTATCCTGGGAGCATCGGCTCTTCTGATTCTTTTCCTGTTAGCCGGAATACTCAAGAGAGATCCCGACAGCGCGGCTTTTCGAAGCCCGGCGACCGGTAATCGCCCCGTCCGGCATCACGGCTCAGACAGCACCAGCCTCGATGTAAGGGAAGCGGTCGGGACGGTTCAGATGTGGATCATCTGCACGGTTAATCTGTTGCTCGTCTTTACAATGATGATTGTCATGGTGCATATTGTACCCCACGCGGTTGACATCGGTCTGTCGGCAATCCAGTCCGCCGGCGTGCTGTCGACCATCGGAGCGGTGAGCATGGCCGGCCGTTTTGTCAGCGGCCTGAGCATCGACCGTATCGGCAGCAGGAACGTCATGGTGGTCTGCTATTTTGTGCTCATCACCAGTCTGGTATGGTTGCAGATGGCAAACTCGTTATGGATGCTTTATCTGTTTGCCTGTTTCTACGGTCTGGCCCATGGCGGATTCTACACCGCAATCTCGCCAATTGTGGCTGAGACTTTCGGCATTGCTGCGCACGGAGCCCTCTTCGGCCTTGTCGTTTTCGCCGGCACCACTGGTGGTGCAATCGGTCCGGTCGTAGCGGGATTGATGTTCGATATGCTGGGAAGCTATTCCAGGATCTTTGTGGGTATAACGATCATCAGCATTGTCGGTCTTAACCTGATCCTGTGGCTGAAACCGATCAGCTGCAGAAACCTCAGACCGGGATGATCTGAAGGTCATATGAAAAATCGTTGCATTTCATATCCCGTCCGGACAGGCGGAACAGGAATGTCTTGCGAACCATCTACACAAAATCAAAGGAGCATGCAGGGGTGAAGATCTTACTTTTCTGTAAAAACATCGAGGCAAATAAAAAAGCGTTGAAGATTGCGGTCGAACAGGCCCAGGCATTCAAGGCATCCGTTTGCCTGGTAAGCTGTATCGAGCAGGAGCCGGAAGTTCCGACCGACATCACGGAGGAAATGATGAAGAAGGCGTCGGAGAGGCTGCGGGATCATGCGGCTGAATTCCTACAGCCGGCAGGGATAGACTGCACCATGGAGGTAATGGTATCGACAGGTCACTGCGGTGAGAAAATTGTGCAATATGCAAGGAACAAGGCCATCGATCTCATTATCATGGCGATCCGGCAAAGGTCCAAAGTCGGCAAGGTCTTTTTCGGTTCAACCTCCCAGCAAATCATTCTGGAAGCGCCCTGCATGGTTTTGACCATCAAGTAGTCATGCTGAGAAATCCCATCATGGCCCGCACCGATAGTGCCGGTGCTTTCCGCAAACAAAGGCAAGGAGAAAAGCAATGCTATCCGTGAAAGGATCCGTCGCCGTGATCACCGGGGCGAGTGGCGGTATAGGCAGAGCCCTGGCAGAATATTGGCTGAGAGAGGGCGGCAAGGCGGTGATCGCCGACGTCAACGAAGGAGCGTTGCAGGCTGCAGAGACCGAGTTACGGACGATAAGTGACGGTGTGCACGCCGTTGTGTGTGATGTTACACGCGAAGATCACAACACCTTCCTGGCCGATTCCGCGATAAAAGAATACGGGGCTATCAATCTGGTGGCTCCGTTTGCAGGAATCACCGGTGATGGGCTGATGATAAAGACCGATCGGCAGACTGGCGAGGTGATCGGCAAGATGTCTCTCGAACAGTTCCAGCGGGTGATCGATATCAACCTGACCGGTGTCTTTCTCACAGTCCGGGAATGTGTCGAACGGATGATCACCCACGGCTGCAGAGGCCTTGTTTGCCTGATTTCCTCCACCGGTTCGCTCGGCACGGCGGGACAGATCAACTATTCCTCGGCCAAGGCTGCCGTTTCGGTTATGCCCAAAGTGCTGACCGCTGAGTTTTTCCGCCGCAATATCTCCGGGAGGATTCGCTGCATGGCGGTAGCGCCGGGGTATGTTGCCACACCCATGG